>JASJDX010000112.1 GCA_030064975.1 Pleurocapsa sp. MO_192.B19 | reverse complement strand
TCAGTCGGGATAATATATCGCTGGAGAAACAAGAATAATAATAAAATTGGCGCGATCGAAATAACTGAACCTGCTGCTACTAATCTCCAGTCTAGAGAAAAAGACCCTGCTAAATTAGCTACTGCTAAAGGAAGAGTATAATAATCTGGGTCATCTAAAACAATTAAAGGCCAAATAAACTCGCTCCAAGAGCCAATAAAAACAAAGATTGCTAAAGTAAATAAGGCAGGGCGTATGGCAGGAATCATCACATTCCACCAAATACCGAGTTCGGAACAACCATCAATACGGGCTGCTTCTTCTAACTCTAAAGGTACTGCTTTAAGAGCTTGTCTTAACAAAAAAATGCCAAACGCCGACGCTAGATTAGGAAAAATAATTCCTAGATAGGTATTTCTTAGACCTAGATTTACTGCCAGAATGTATAAGGGAATCATCACGATCTGAAATGGAATCATGATCGTCGCCAAGACCAAAGCAAAAATAAACTCTCTTCCTCGAAAAGAAAGACGAGCCAGAGGATAGGCAGCTAGGGCGCAAAATAATAGGTTTAAACCAACAGTAAGAATAGCAACGATCGCACTATTAGTTAAATACTGTCCAAAAGGATAACTCTCCCAAACTGTCAGAAAGTTGGCAAAAGTCGGTTGGGTGGGCAAGATCTGAGGGGGAAAAGTAAAAATATCTTCCGTGGGAGATTTAAAAGAAGTACCAATCAACCACAATAGAGGAAATAACATTAAAAAAGCGATCGCACTCAAAAATAGATACGTTCCCAAAGTTTTAGCTATCGAATTTTGTTTCTTTGACATACATACAAACGGGTGAACAAAAAAAGGTGTGGGAGTAAAAAAAGACAGAAGTAATGAGTAGGGGTCAACGGCCGTTGACCCGTACAAGTAATGAGTAATGAGTAATGAGTAATGAATTTTATTTTTGTTCCTTACAGCGAAATCTACCCGCCAGAAAGTCTCTTTGTGCCAGATGTTTGGTCTTACGCCCACTCACTCGCTTACGCCACATTTTAAAACTAGAAGGTTTCATTTCTCTTCGCATTAGAGCAATTACCTGTTTCTCTTTTAGCCCAAATTGAGTTTCAATCGCCCCGAAGGGGGTGCGATCTTCCCAAGCCATTTCTACTACGCGATCGATTGTTCTGACATCTAAATCTGGTAATTTCATAAAAAACTAAAATCTAAAGAAATTTATATTTGTATATTTTTTTTAGCAAAAAGTTTTTAGTCGTTAGTTTTTAGTCGTTAGTTTTAAATTAGCTACTAAAGACACGTTTTGGGTACAAGACCCCACCGCCAAAGGGCGTGTTGACAATTAGTCAGGGTTCAAGACCCTGTTTGATTGACTAATCACTAATCACTATTTATTATTTCTTAAAAATATTAGTTTGGCTTCGTTCCAGAGAAATAGTATAAGCAGAGTGGGATTAAAATAAAAAGTTAAAATAACTTGTAAGTAATATCTCGGAACTGGTTGATGAACGAGGAAGAACTACTACAGTTAATCGAAAAGGCAGCAACAGAGGGATGGACAGAATTAGACTTAGCTGGTAAGGAGTTGACAGAATTACTGCCTGAGATTGGTAAGCTGACTCAACTCAAAAAGCTAATTCTCGGTAAATATAAGGGTGACAAAAATAACAGGATAATTGGTAATATCGGTAACAAACTCAGTGCCTTACCGAAAGAGATAGGATTGCTCACTCAACTGGAAGAACTTCAGATAGTCGACAATCGACTCAGTAGTTTACCAGGAGAAATAGGACAACTGAGCAACTTACAATCCCTCGACCTCCGCATCAATCAACTCAGTAGTTTACCAGCAGAAATAGTCCAACTGAGCAAGTTACAATCCCTCGACCTCAGCATCAATCAACTCAGTAGTTTACCAGCAGAAATAGTCCAACTGAGCAAGTTACAATCCCTCAACCTCCGCATCAATCAACTCAGTAGTTTACCAGCAGAAATAGTCCAACTGAGCAACTTACAATCCCTCAACCTCAGCAGCAATCAACTCAGTAGTTTACCAGCAGAAATAGTCCAACTGAGCAACTTACAATCCCTCAACCTCCGCAGCAATCAACTCAGTAGTTTACCAGCAGAAATAGTCCAACTGAGCAACTTACAATCCCTCAACCTCCGCAGCAATCAACTCAGTAGTTTACCAGCAGAAATAGTCCAACTGAGCAAGTTACAATCCCTCGACCTCCGCAGCAATCAACTCAGTAGTTTACCAGCAGAAATAGTCCAACTGAGCAAGTTACAATCCCTCTACCTCAGCAGCAATCAACTCAGTAGTTTACCAGCAGAATTTGGCCAACTGAGCAAGTTACAATCCCTCGACCTCAGCAGCAATCAACTCAGTAGTTTACCAGCAGAATTTGGCCAACTGAGCAAGTTACAATCCCTCTACCTCAGCAGCAATCAACTCAGTAGTTTACCAGCAGAATTTAGCCAACTGAGCAACTTACAATCCCTCGACCTCAGCAGCAATCAACTCAGTAGTTTACCAGCAGAAATTGGACAACTGAGCAACTTACAATCCCTCGACCTCTACAACAATCAACTCAGTAGTTTACCAGCAGAAATTGGACAACTTACTAAACTTACAAAACTGGATTTACGGCGAAACCCAGTTCCTATTCCGCCAGAAATTTTGGGATCGAAGAGTCTATATCAAGATCCAGGTGATGTAAATAAAATCCTTGATTTTTATTTCCGAGTACAAGATCCTAATGAAACAGAACCCCTCTACGAAGCAAAATTCTTGATTCTGGGAGAAGGAGGTGCGGGTAAAACTTCTTTAGCGAAAAAAATTCAAAATGAAAACTATAAACTTAAGTCGGATGAAGAGTCAACTGAAGGAATTGATGTAATCCAATGGAAATTCCCCCTTGACAATGGTAAAGAATTTCGCGTTAATATTTGGGATTTTGGCGGTCAGGAAATCTACCATCAAACCCACCAGTTTTTCCTCAGCAAACGTTCTCTTTATGCTTTAGTTGCTGATACCCGCAGAGAAAACACAGATTTTTATTGGTGGATGAAGGTTGCGGAACTTTTAAGCGACAGTAGCCCGATTTTGATTATTAAAAACGAAAAACAAAACCGTCAGTGTGAAGTGAATGTAGGGGAGTTACGGAAAGAGTTTTTTAACTTAAAAGAAGTTTTAGCAACTAACTTAGCGACAAATCGCGGTTTAGCAGAAATTAAAACAAACATAAAAAGTTATATCAGCAATCTTCCTCACATTGGTACAAATATACCAAAACTCTGGGTGGAAATCCGTTCAGCTATAGAAATAGAAAAAAAATCCCGCGATTACATTAGCTGTTACGAATATTACCAACTTTGCGAAACTTATAAATTAACTGACCCTAAAGATATGTTGCAGCTGAGTAGTTATTTGCATGATCTCGGCGTTTGTTTGCACTTCCAAGACGATCCGAACCTCAAGCACTATGTAATTCTCAAACCAGAATGGGGTACAACAGCAGTTTACAAAGTTTTGGATAATCAAACTGTCAGGAAAAATCTAGGGTGTTTTAGCAAAGATGAACTCGCAGATATTTGGAAAGACAAGAAATACGCACAGATGCGAGATGAACTGCTGCAATTAATGATGCGGTTTAAACTCTGCTACCCAATTCCTAATAGTCCTGGTAAGTACATCGCACCACAACTACTCGATAGTAACGAACCAGAATATCCCTGGGATAAATCCCATAACTTAATTTTGCGCTATGAGTATAAGTTTATGCCCAAAGGTATTATTACCCGCTTCATTGTAGAAACACACCCTTGGATTGAAGAACAAAAACTGGTTTGGAGAAGTGGTGTTGTTCTCAACAAAGACCAAACTCGCGCCGAAGTTATAGAAAACTATAATCAACGGGAAATTAAAGTTAGGGTATCGGGAAACCGCAAAAAAGAATTACTCGCAGTCGTCACCCACGAACTAGACAAAATTCATAAGTCTTTTGAACGCTTGAAATATGCAACTCTGGTTCCCTGTAACTGTACAGAATGTGCAGAAAGTGACAATCCTCATACTTATTCTTTAGAAAAATTGCGTAAACGTTTAAACAAGGGCAAATATGAGATTGAGTGTGATAATAGCTTTGAAAAGGTCGATGTCCGCAGATTAATTGACGATATGAATTTGTCACCACAGCCAGAAGAGCGAGAATCTCAAGTCCCAAACACATCAATGCAACGAGAACTAGAAAGCGAGAGAAAAGAATCTTTCAATATAAATCAAACTACTATGAAATACCAAGATTTTCAAATAATAGTCGATAAATATAACAATATTCGCGCTTCCTCAGAACAGGGTGATGTTTCAGGTGAATTACGCTTGGACATGAACAGAACTAAGCATACATTGAAATTGATTGAGCATCAGGTAAAAGATGCCGATTTGCTCAAAGGACTGGGTAATGAACTTTACCAAGCACTATTCCCCAACAATATTAACGCTCGATTTCACGCTACCATCGCAGGCGCACAAGAAAAGGAATATAGCGTCCGCTTGCGTTTAGTATTTCAATCTCCCCAATTAGCAGCCCTACCTTGGGAATTCCTCTACTATCAGGGAACCAATACCTTTTTAGCCAACGACAAACAAACCGTACTCTCTCGCTATGTTGACGTTCCTCTACAAAAACGCGATCTCAAAGCAGCTAACCTACCTCTCAAAGTCCTGTTAGTTATCTCCAGTCCTACCAACTTAGCCAGATTAGACGCAACTGGTGAAGAAAAGCTAATCCGGGAAGCACTGAAAAAACACATAGAAGAAGGTCAAATCGAGTTAGATGTATTAAAAGAAGCTACTAGGCGCAATATCCAGCAAAAGCTGCGTGAAAAGCCTTACAATGTGTTCCACTTCATCGGTCATGGTGTCTTTAAGAACAATAAAGGCTATATCTCTCTTATAGATGAAGATGGTAAAGCTAGAGATATGGACGATGAAAGTTTTGCCAACTTCTTTTTAGGCAACAATAACTTAGGGTTGGTTATTCTAAATACCTGTAAAGGTGCGACGGTATCTTCAAACCAAGTATTTGCAGGTACAGCACCAAACCTGGTACGTCGGGGAATACCCGCAGTAGTCGCCATGCAATATTCTATACTTGATTCCACAGCCAAGCTGTTCGCAGACGAATTTTACCGCACCCTAGCACTAGGCTACCCCGTAGATGCAGCCATTCAAGAAACCCGCAATGCTATTTCTCAGGAAGTTGGGTTAGATAAACGCGACTTTGCGACACCAACACTCTATATGCGGGCTAAGGATGGAATAATTTTGAGTGGTTTGTAAAACGATCGCTCAGATTCTTCAAAGTCTTATATTGTTTTATTTTTTAGTTAAGACAGATAATTAAGAGCTAAAAGCTAAAACTAATCAATGATGTGTCTTAGTTAAAAACTGAAATGATATTAAACAATCAACTCATCTACAACTTTATTCAAGCCTACCGAATTAGAAGCCTTGCACAAAATACGATCGCCTGAGCGCATCACTTCTTTTAGTTTACTAGTTAAACTGGCGCGATCGCTAAAGCATTCAGTTGTAATTCCCGCTGCACCATTGGCTATTTCTTTTGTAGCGGCTTCATCTGCTAATACCAGTAATAAATCTAAGTCTAATTCCTGGGCTTTTTCTCCTACCTGACGATGTAGCTGGGCTGAATATTCCCCCAATTCTTTCATCGTTCCTAATACGGCAATGTGCCTTTTTCCTGGGGTTTCTTTGAGCATCTGTACTGCCGCCAACATGGACTCTAAACCCGCGTTATAAGTTTCGTCGAGAATAACTATATCATTGGGCAAATCATAACGACGCGATCGCCCTTTAGGTAACTCTACCTCTAGCCCTGCTGCTAAAGAGACGAGATCGATCTTTAATACTTGAGCAACTGCGATCGCTGCTAAATAATTACTGGCATTATGTACCCCTGGTAGTGGTAGTGGTAAATCTAAATCTAAATCTTGTCCCCAGACTTTCAATCTATCCCCGTTAATTATTTCTCCCTGGATATCTCCCCCAGTTAAACCATAGGTAATAGTTTTTCCCTGCCAAACTTCGGCAGCAGTTGCAATTAGTAAAGAATTATCGTAATTTAAAATAGCAGTGCTAGATTGGGGCATCCGTGCCAAAAGTTCACATTTAGCTCTGGCGATCGCTTCTCGCGAGCCTAATCGACCAATATGAGCCGTCCCCACGTTGGTTATAATACCGATAGTAGGACGAGCAATATCTGTTAATAAAGCAATTTCTCCTTCCCCCCGCATTGCCATTTCAATTACGGCATAGTTATCTTCTGAGGTAATTTGCAACAAAGTTTTAGGTACACCAATTTCGTTATTAAAGTTAGCTTCAGTTTTTAGGACTTTTCCCTGAGTATTTAAAACCGCTGCAACTAATTCCTTTGTACTAGTTTTGCCGACTGAACCAGTGATCCCAATCACAGGAATTTCAAAGCGATCGCGCCACCACTGAGCTATTTGTTGATAAGCTTTGAGGGTATCTGTGACAATAAATTGGGGAATATCCTGAGCTATTTCTAGCTGACGAGAAACAATTAAAGCGATCGCACCTTTTTTGACTGCGCGATCGACAAAGTTATGTCCATCAAAATTTTCTCCCACCAAGGCAATAAATATTTCTCCAGGTTTAATAGAACGACTATCTGTATTAATACTTATTACACTAGTATTTGGCTCAGTTGAAGTTAGATTTAGTAAATTAGAATTGAGAATTTCACGGAGTTTAGACAGGGAAAAATAGATGCTCATAGTGTTGATTACGGAGAAAAACAGTTAAATTATGCTTTTTTTAAAAACGCAAGCTAACCTGTATTAGTGTATATACCAGGATTATAGATTAAAATCTTGATTGAAAATTTACAGCATTAATTAAGATAAACCTTTAGTATTTAAGAATAAATTATAGTTTTAGAATTTAAAAAATTAACTATTTTTTTTAACTTAATTTTCCCTAGAAAAATTGAAGGGAGGATAATTGATTGTGGTTAAAATTAAGCATCAGCACACTTCACATTCAACTAAACAAGAGCAACAACAAATTTACGATCATTTATTATATTGTGTAAAAACAGAATCCCCAATTGAAGTATTAGAGAGATTTAATTACTTATTTATCAAAGGAACTGGTTACGAAGATAATCGCATACGCACTGGCTTAGAAAAAATTGTTAATGCTGACAATGCAGAGTTAGAATTTTCTTTATTTTTCAATCGTTGCTGTCACATTATAGTCAATCGTTGGCAGATGCAGCCCAATCTAAAAATTGAAATTGTCGAATTAGTAGCCTTGTTAGAGCGAACGTTACCCCCAGGGGGTGCTGTTTCTCGTACTTCTCGAAAATTAAGACAGTTAGTTAAAAATTTTCAGACTACCGAATATTATGTTAAGTTACAGCGTCTAGCCCGTTTAATCGAGGGTAGCCTAGAGCCTAGTAGTCGCCGTAGTCATCGTATTGAAATTGTTAGCAACTCCGTAGGAGATTTAATTCAACGTTATCCCTATCTACATCAACACTGCTTATTAACTGAAGGAAGCAGCGAAGAATTTCAACAAACGGTGCAAACCATTCAGGCAGGAATTCAATCAAACTATGAATTAAACCTTTCGCAATATATAACTTATCGAGTGCGTCTGGCTCAGACTGTTAAAAAATACAAAGCTGCCAACAAAACCAGAATTCCTAAAAAACTAGTTCAAAAAGTAGATAATCCCACTCTGTTGAACGATCGCGAGTTAGACAGAGCTTTGCGTCACTATATGGGGAAAGTAGAACAAAACTATACTTATTACGACTTATCTCAAAATTTTCTGACTCATACTAGCCAAGTTAAAACTTATAAAGAATTTAAAGCTGATTTATATGAATATATTGTTTCTGGTGTAGATCCTAAATATGGTGAACGTCGATTTAATCATAAGTTGTCTAAATGCTTACAGAATACACTGACAGATTTTGAACATCGTGAGCTAGATGAATTTTTGAGACTACGTACTTATTGTCAATTATTCAAATTTTTGGTAGTTAATGGCAAAAGCAATTCTAATCATGAACATTATTTAGATTTAATTACTTACCTAGGAGAGGTTAAAACTATTGGTTTATTGCTTAAACTAGTTTTGTTATGTCCTAAAGTTAAACCTTATTTAGAACAAAGGTTTTCAATTCTCTTTTCCCATTACGAAACCGTAGCAGAAGATCAAGCTTCTTGGTTGGTTCAATCTTTAGAAAATTTACAAGTCGCCTTTAGCGTTCATTTTGGTCAAGCCGACTTTTCTCTAATTCAAATTATCTAAGGTTAAGATGTGACAAGAGTTTAAATATTTAGTTTTTCTCAGTGATTAAAGACGTAGATAGTTCAGCTTGGCAACCAATCGATCGAGAAAGCAATATTATCTATCAATATTTGTATCGGTGTGCAGCTATTCAATCTCCTCCAGCAGTAATTAAGGAATTTAAAAGTTTATTCATACAGGGGAGAAATGACAATCTTGAGACATCTCAAGCACTAAAAAAGATAATTTTATCTCCTTTGGGAAAACAACAATTTGAGGCAATTTTAAGCAACTGTTGTTATTTAATCTTAGATTGTTGGTCAAATACTCCAGAATCATTATCGTATGTCTCGGAACTAATTAATACTTTTGATACGATCCATCAGGTAACGTCAGTAGATCGCCGCCGCAAACAGCTAATTCAGTTAGTTAAAAATTATCAACAAACACAATCATATTTTAAGCTAAGAGCAATTATCGCGATTATTAATCCCCAAGAGATTACTAATGTAACCTCGACTAATGCTATTGCTACTAATGAAGCGTCTAGCAGCAGCAACACTAATAAGATTATTAATACTTACCTGACCCGTTATACTTACTTATATCAATTTTTTTTACCCCAAGCTTCTGAGTTTAATCAACTAAGAGAATTAGTCAAAACTCTACAAAATAAGCGTAAGCAAGACTTCGAGTTCAGATTATCTCAGCATCTTATTTATCGCGTTAGATTAAAACAGACTGCCAAAATGAAGCTACTATCTAGGGGTGCAGGAAAAGTAATTACCAAAGCGGATAATCCAACCTTAATTTCAGAACGAGCTTTTAAAATAGCTTTAACACAATATATTGCTAAAGTAGAAGATAAAGCTACAATTTTACAGCGATCGCAGCATTTTGTCGCCAATAATAATTTACGTAATTCTTATCAAGTATTCAAACAAGATTTATATAATTTTTTAATTACCAATATTAAACCTAGAAATAGTAATTGTCAGTTTTCTAGAGAGCTACAGCAAAAAATAGACCAAATTTTCCCTCAATCCAATACCAAACCATTAAATAACACGTTGATTTTACAAACCTGTCGACAATTATTCAGTTTTTTAATTATGGAGCCATCTTCCACTATAGATCATCATAAATTTGCTAATTTAGTTGCCAATTTAGGTACTGCTCAAGTAATGATGATCTTGATCAAGATAACTTTAATTTGTCCTGAATCAAAAGTAGATTTAGAGAATAAAATAGCTTTAATCTTCACCTATTACCAGCTACATAATATTCAAGATATACCGTGGTTAATGAAAAGTTTAGAACATTTGCTAATTGCTTTTAGTATCTATTTTGGCAAAATTGATGTTTCGATCGCCAAACATATTAATTGAAACAAGCTATTAGCCATAATCGGGTAATTTATAGTGATTAATAATCTATACTTACTCTAAAATAAATATGCTATGCATTTAATCAAGAGTATTTACCATGCTGTGTGACCAAGAACTGCTGAGGCTGGAATTGTTTCAAAAGCTAGAAAGCGATCGCCTTGATTGGGTTTGCGATCGCGCCACAGAAATAAAACTAGCCAAGGGAGAAATTTTAGTTAGAGAAGGCGATCCTCATAGAGGCTTTTTTATTTTAACTTCAGGCATTATTGGGATCACTCGCTTTAGTGAGGGGGTAGAAATGCCTATCGGACAACACCGTACACCCTCTTTCTTTGGCGAAATTCAGATTATGACCGACGATCTAGTACCAGTAACCCTGCGAGCTTTAACTGATTGTCTGGCTTATGAAATTACTGCTGACGACTTTTTGCAACTGGTACACGAATGCCGTGATTTTGAAAGAACTGTATTTAAAACTGTGCAAAGTCGAGTTAAAGGATTACAGTCTTTTATCCAGAACCGCGAAAAAATGGCAGCTTTGGGAACTCTGGCAGCAGGTTTAGCTCATGAACTGAATAATCCTACTGCCGCAGTGGTACGTGTGCTCAAAGATATCACTCCAGCCATACTAGAACTACAGCGCATGAATTTAGTTTATGGACAGCGCAATGTAGAAGCAGAACACACTGAAAAATGGCTTAAAGTCAGAGACGATGGCTACGATTTTATTATTAACCGTCGTTCTGAACCTCTAGCGATGATGGATCGCGAAGATGCAATCTTAGACTGGCTAGAAGACTACGGAGTAGAAGAAGCCTGGAAGCTAGCCGAACCTTTAGCCGCAGGAAATATAGAAACACAACTGTTGGACGAACTTGTGGAACGTTGGCGGAATGAAACCACAGAATTAAGAGATATGGGTTTACGTTGGCTGGCTTTGTCTTTTGAAGTCATGACCATGATTCAGTCTGGATTACGCGGTGCAGAAAGAGTTTCTGAATTAGTCCAGTCAATGCGTTCTTATTCCCATTTAGATCGGGGTGCTAAACAGCTAGTGGATGTTCATCAGGGAATAGAAGATACCATCCAATTGCTATCCCACAGATTGAAGCAGGGAATAGAAATTAAACGACGATACGATCGCTCTTTACCCAAGATACAGGCATACGGTAGTGAGTTAAATCAGGTTTGGACAAATCTAATTGATAACGCCATTGATGCGATGGAGGGACAAGGCAAAATTGAGATTATTACTGCTGATAAAGGAGATCACATTGGTATACAAATTATTGATTCTGGAACAGGTATCCCTCTAGAAATTAAATCCCGTATTTTTGAACCGTTTTTTACCACTAAGTCTGTAGGTAAAGGCTCAGGCTTGGGTTTAGATAACGTTAGGCGCATTGTTGAAAATCGTCATCGCGGGGGAATTTCCCTAGAATCAGAACCAGGTAGAACTTGTTTTATTATCTGTTTACCTGTTGATATTTAATAACTAAGTAAATTGAAATATCAGATGTTCTGACTTTTCCCGTTAAGTCTGAAAGCATCAAAATAATAAGGGTTTCAGCCCATCCTTGGTTATCAATAAGCTGAATTTAATGATAATGAACAACGAGAAAATAGGACTGTTGAGCGTAAATCTTACCTTGGTTCACTTTCTCTTACTTTCTGCTGCAAGTTGCAAAACCCATAACCTTACTATTCTCTCAAAACATAACCTACTCCACGTACAGTTTTAATTAAACGTGGTTCTTGTTGGTCTTCGAGCTTAAGACGTAGATAACGAATATAAACTTCAATAATGTTAGAGTCTCCCATAAAATCGTAACCCCAAACTCGCTCTAAAATTTGATCGCGGGTCAACACTTGACGAGGATGAGAAATCAAATACTCTAATAAATCAAACTCTTTAGCCGTCAATTCAATAGAGCGTTTACCCCGAAATACCTCACGAGTAGAGCGATTAAGAGTCAAATTATTAAACTGCAATAAATCTGTATCTTCTTCCTGATCGCGGCGTAAATTAGCTCTAACCCTAGCAAGCAATTCTTCGATGCTAAAGGGTTTAATCACATAATCATCAGCACCTGCATCTAAACCAGTAACGCGATCGCTGACTTCATCTTTAGCAGTTAGGAGGATAATTGGTACTTTATCCCCCGTCTGACGTAGACGACGACATATTTCTGGACCCGATATTCCTGGTAACATCCAATCCAACAAAATTAGATCGGGTTGAATTTCTCGAGCAGCAGATAAACCAGCAAAACCATCAGGAGCAACCGTTACCTCATAATTTTCAAACTCCAATTCCAGCTTGATAAATTGAGCTAACTTGGCTTCATCTTCCACAACCAAAATATGCGATTTCATAAGTCCATATTAAACAACTCAAGGTTTATTGATTTTTTGGGAGTCTAGGGAAATTTGTCGAATTAATTGGGCCTAAAAGTTTGTTTAAATCTCTTAATTGTTCGGCCGTTCCCATACAGATCAAAGCATCTCGTTCCAAAATTAAGGTGTCTCCTGTTGGTCCAGCAATCAAGTTGCCATCAAAACGACGAATTGCTAATACTAAAGCCCCTGACTTTGAGCGCAATCTAGCCTCCCGAAGACTTTTGCCTACATAAGGACAAGCCCCAGAATCAATCAAAAATTCTTCGAGATAATAAGAACGGTTAGACCCTGTAATAATACCATCTACAAAGTCCATTACCTGAGGTCTTAATGCTGCTGCGGCGAGTCTTTTACCTCCCGTAATATAAGGAGATACCACTGCATCTGCCCCAGCCCGCTGTAATTTTTGAACGGCTTCTTCGTTACTAGCACGAGCGATCGCTCTAAGACGGGGATTAAGAGTCTTTGCCGATAGCACTGTATATAGATTTTCAGCATCCGAAGGCAATGCTGTTACCAAGCAAATTGCCCGATCAATTTTGGCACGAACCAAAGATTCATCTAAAGTAGCATCTCCCAAAATTACTGTATATCCCAACTGTTTAATTTCTTCTACTTCTTCAAGATTGTCGTCAATAATAATAAAGGGAATACCTTCGGCGAAAAATTCCTGGGCGACATGACGACCAGTACGCCCAAACCCGCAAACAATGTAATGTTGATCTAGAGATTCAATCAAACTCCTCTCCTGTCTTAGTTTGATTCCTTCTTGAAAATAGCCCTGAATCAAGGCTTCTGTAAAACGATTGACAATATAACCAATGGTCAGCAAACCCATTAAGATTAAAGCAACCGTGAATAGTCGTCCTCTTTCTCCTAAGGGGCGTACTTCGGAGAAACCAACCGTAGACAGGGTGATTACGGTCATATATGCTGCTTCAGAAAAAGACCACTTTTCTACCAACCAATACCAAAGAGTACCAATCAGCAAAATGTTGGCTAATACTACACCACCCCGTACTAACTCTTTCCGTAAGCGACCATATTTTTCCTCAAAAGTGTAACTATACATTCAGAATTTGCAGCTGATTTTGATTACAATTTCGCCCAAAATTAATTACATTAGGATAAGTCTGGCTTAAAACAAACAATCCCAGTAATATCAAATAACAACTGTCATTTTAAATATATTATTCCTTATTCCGAAAAAATAAACTTTACTCAGGAGCAACTTGTGATTCAATCCCCACTTATAGAAGATTCCTTAGACACCTCGAATACCCCAGAATTTGATGGCGATCGCTTTGACAATAGCGTCATGCAAACTTACAGTCGTTTTCCCATTGCCATAGAGAGAGGAGAAGGTTGTCGTCTTTGGGATACTAAAGGCAAAGAATATCTCGATTTTGTGGCAGGGATTGCTACTTGCACTCTAGGTCATGCTCATCCCGCTTTGATTGCTGCTGTAAGCGAACAAATTAAAAAACTGCACCACGTTTCTAATCTTTATTATATTCCCGAACAGGGACAGTTAGCAGAATGGTTAGTTAATCATTCCTGTGCTGATAAAGTGTTTTTCTGTAATTCTGGTGCAGAAGCTAACGAAGCGGCAATTAAATTAGTTAGAAAATATGCCCACACCTTTTTGGATCAGGTAGAAAAGCCTATTATTCTCACCGCTAAAGATAGTTTTCATGGACGTACCCTAGCGACAATTACCGCCACAGGACAAGAAAAATATCAAAAGGGTTTTGCCCCTCTGCCAGAAGGATTTGCCTATGTTCCCTATAACGATATTACGGCGGTAGAAAATGCGATCGCTGACCTTGATGAAGGTACTTTAAGTCGGGTGGTAGGCATTATGATCGAACCTCTCCAAGGAGAAGGGGGAGTGCGCCCAGGAGATTTAGAGTATTTCTTGAAACTGCGTAAAATCTGCGATGACAATAAGATCTTATTGGTGTTTGACGAAGTACAGGTTGGTATTGGTAGAAGTGGTCGACTCTGGGGTTACGAAAATTTAGGTATTGAACCAGATATTTTAACCAGTGCTAAAGGTTTAGCTGGAGGAATCCCCATTGGGGCAATGTTGTGTAAGGATTTCTGCGCAGCTTTTGAACCAGGCAACCACGCTAGCACCTTTGGTGGTAATCCTTTTGCCTGTGCTGCGGCTTTGGCAGTATTAAAAACCCTAGAACAAGAAAATATCTTACAGAATGTTCAAGCACGAGGAGAACAACTAAGAGTTCGACTCAGAGCGATCGCTAAAAAATATCCTTCTCTGTTTGTCGAAGTTCGTGGTTGGGGTTTAATTAATGGTCTTGAATTACGTTCTGATATTAATTTAACTTCTATTGATTTAGTAAAAGCGGCGATGGAAGAAGGGTTGCTACTCGCCCCCGCAGGACCAAAAGTACTTCGATTTGTTCCTCCTCTGATAGTCTCTCAAGCTGAAGTAGAAGAGGGTGTAGCAATTTTAGAAACTGCAATTGAGAAGCTATTATCTAATAGCTAATTATACTTGTTCCAAGTAGACAATCATTAAACTGTTACATCGCTAGTAATGTTTATTTAATAGATCGGCAAAAATACAAGGTGTGAGGAGTGAACTATATAAGAAGCTTGTTTTTGGGATCGAAACACGGACAGAACCCCAAAAGCAAGTTTCTCTTTTGTCTGGGAAAGATTATTTCATCAAAGTAATTATATCAAAGTATATTAAGTTTTTTAAAAAATAACTTAATTTAGTCGCTGTTTTCTTGACAATCGGCTAAAACTGTCTACTGGAAAATTAGTTATCTTGGCGGCCAACTTTGAATAAATATTTTGATAGCGCGATCGTAATAACCAGTATTTGCTCTCTAGGTTTAGCAACTCTCTTAACTACCCAAGATACAATTGCTTATCCTGAGACCGATACAGTTAAAGATATTCAGCTAGAGAGACTAGATCATTCTTTAGAAGTCAATCTTAAAGACCTAGAAACTGTGACACCCCCAACCAACGCAGATATTACAAAAACACCTCAAGAACCACAGCCTAAACCCATATCGGCTACTACTATTAACCTCATTAAAGAATTTGAAGGTTTTGAAAGTCAGGCTTATATTGATACGGATGGGACACCTGTGATTGGTTATGGCTTATCTAAAATAGCGGGGGAAGCTGTACAACTTGGCGATCGCATTTCCCCAAAGCAAGCTGATACAGCTTTAAATACTCAACTTCAAAAAATTCAACAAAAGCTAGATCGAGTAGTAAAAGTTAAATTAAGCGATCGCCAGCTAGGTGCTTTAGCATCTCTATCTTTCAATGTTGGCGTGAATTCTGTTGAAAATAGCACTTTGGTTAAAAAGCTGAATACAGGAGACTATGCTGGTGCAGCCAACGAATTTTTACGTTGGGATAAAGCAAATATCAGAGGCAGACTAGTACAAATGCCAGGACTAACTAGAAGAAGACAAGCTGAAAGACAATTATTTCTGCATCAAAATAGCTAATAGCTTGAATTATGAGAAATACAATCAAGCTATTTAGGTTTATCAACAAGATATTGAGCTAATAAAAAGCTAGATAACCCAAGTTGCGCGTTATTTAAACAAAGCGATCGCCAAATTTGTGAGAAATAAGGCTAGCAGTATTGAGCAGATCGCTTTGCTCACCACTATTTTGATTCTTTATTATCGTCAGTTTATCAAGTTTCTCAGAAACATTTGCATCTCTCTATCGTCAGAATTATTGAAGCGCAAACCAAACATGAAGCAGATTTGAAGCTCACTCCTGCGCTACTAGTATTTTAAATTACTAATCTTGTAGAATTTCAGGAACTAACAAAAGTGTTATTACAATCTATGAAGTCTTTAAACAATCATTTAAAATCTTTGGTTTCTTTTGCCACTGTACCTGGTTTGGTGTTTGGCTTTGCCACTGCCCAGAGCGCTATTTTTGGGACTGCTACTAGCGTCAATGCTCTCCCCCTTGATAGTTTAGATCTCAACACCGTTCAACAATTACGTCAGGTTATTAGTCAGACTAACCAACCCCCAGAAGTAATTATCAATGAACCCAATAACCCTGGTTCTGTTCCTCCTCCCCCTTCTACTTCAACTCGCAGTGCCGATACTAGATTTACTTGTGAGCTAGTTAATGGCGAATATACGGTAATGTACTACCCTGAAAGTCAACCCAACCAGGGATATCCCTGGGCAATTCCCAGTGAGTTGGGGGGAGGTTGGACTCCCCAAAAACGTTGTGATGCTATCACCAGTCGTTTTGAATCTTATCGCCAAGATGGATTATTGGAGTTAACCACTGACGTTGAAAATGGTTACGACACAATCTGTGTTACGACTCAGCTAGACCCCACAGACTGTCGTTTAATATTAACCGTTCCTCCTGGACAAGATCCTCAACTAACTCGTGACCTCATTTTTGATAATTTACTAGTTGCTGATGATGGTCAACAAACTCGTGGAGTGTATACTTTTGGAGACAGTCAATCAGGAACAGATATTTTAAATCAAGTAGGCAAGATCATAGGTGGTTCTGGCAATAATAATTCTTCGAATAATTCTCCTGACAATATTGACCTCAGACCTTTTCTCGATCCTGCTGATGGTGGTACAGGAAAACAACTGACTAGAGGGAATTCTGTTGTTCCTCAACCCACTAGTCCTAGCAACTCTGAACGCAAGCCAGCTTTGTTTCAATAAAATGATCACCGCAAAAGTGTCAATCAATCAATCATTATTTTCAATCTTCTCACTTGAGGCAGAGGAGGTTGTCTCCTGACCTCCTGACATAAGTACCTGAAAGATAAATATAATGGTTTGTCTACTAATGACCACAGTCGCGACGGCACGGTTGCAATTCGGGAGAATAAGCAGGAAGAAATTCTGCGGTAATTTCTGCTACTTCTGCTACTTTTTGGCTTCTGTGCCATCCTGTATTGTCTTCTACTAACAAAATTTTTGTTTTGGTGCGCGTTCCCTTGCCCCCAAAAGCTGAGGATAAACTTCTATTGCCGACGCGGATTCACGCCGCTGGTTTGGGAATGCTCGTCAAGACACGACAAAGACCGTTGATAAAAATGTTATTTTCAACTTAAAATAACGAAGGGTTGCAATTCTATTTTTTGCCCCAGAATTGATACAGAATCTTTATATATCGGTGCTTTAATTCACTATTTATTGTATAATATTGTCCTAATATCAAGTACTGTAGTTCCAAAGTTGAGCTTGGTTGATTCCCTATTCACTCTATAGATAGAGAACATATGCTATGCAACCCCCAAAAATTAAAATTATCTTATTTATATTCGACAATTGGACAAAAAAGTCAATTTGGGTTTTAGGGTTGGCAGGGATCGGTAGTTTTATCAGTTTACCAATTTTGGCGCAACTATATCCTCCGATGTCTTTGTTTCAACCAACTACTATGACCAATTATCCTTACAGAAGAGAACATGCTAACTATACTTATAAAAGTAAAGCTGGTAATTTAGTAGATACTTTGAAGGAACAAGATAACTTAGATAACTTGACTGCAGAACTTGAAATGGCGGGGTTGACAAAAACTCTTGAGCGAGATGATTTGACTATTCTTGCGCCTACTGATGCTGCGTTTGATGCTTTACCAGATGAAGTTTTCAATAAATTTAGCGATCCTACTAATCTTAAAAAAGTCTTGAAATATCATCTAATATCAGGAAAAGTTACCCAAGAACACTTACAAGATGGAGAAATTCCAACTCTTGATGGACATTCAGTTGTGATTTATCACGATAATGGTCGTATTACTCTCAATAATGCCCATGTCCAAAATCCATCTGTAGTTGCTAGTAACGGTGTGATTATTAAAATAGATAGAGTTTTACTGCCACCTGATTTTTAAGTAGTTCAATATAAACAACTAGATTTTATTTCTACAATTAATCTTATAGTATTTAATCTTATAGTATTCTTTATGCAAGTATTCGTTAAATAGAATTGTTTTTCACTAAATTATCCTACTTTTTAATACTATATCCCGCCCAGATAGAAAACTAGAATTTTTTCTATTTTTCTATAGGGAAAAACTACGGGTTTCAAAGTAGACTTGGTTTAAATGAACTACTCATTCAATAAGGATGATTTTAAACCTGCAATGAGAGCAAGTTAATTATGTAAGAACAAAAGTATTGCAGAGCTAAAAGAGTGTTGTTGAGATAAGCACACCGATGTTTGGACACCTGTGGTACATTCTCAATCTTCCATTGCGCCCCAGAAATTTTTAACCTTCGATCAATTTATTTGACTGTAGACTCAACAGCACCTGCAATTCACGTCATCAGTTAGTCACCAAATTAATCAGATTATTCTTAATAAACTATTTTATTTAAACTAAATTTGAAAGCTTAAATGTGAATCTCAGCTATTTTGTGACTTGATTGTCACTTTGTAAATGCATAATAGCTATAAACTCTTGTGTTTAATTTTCTTCGGGACTGACTAACATACAGAAATCAAAATTGATTGATACAGATTTAAAATCATGCTTCAAACTGTTCTTAATAATCGATATCAAATTTTAAAAGAGATTGGTTACGGAGGCTTTGGTACTACATATTTAGCCAAAGATACTCAAACAGCAAATTCTTTATGTGCTATCAAAAAGCTCAATCCCGATCATGCTGATCTCCAGACGGCACAAATGCTGTTTAAAAGAGAAGCAGATGCACTATTGCGCCTTCAGGAAATCGATCAGGTACCAAAATTCATCGATTATTTTAATGAGAACGAGTTATCTTACATTGTTGAAGAATACATTGAAGGTTCACCATTAGACAGTTTATTGTTCCAGCAATGGAATGTGCAAAATATAATTATATTTCTCTGGGACATATTATCAGTTGTGCAATTACTGCACAATAAAAACATTGTTCATCGTGATATAAAACCGTCTAATTTGATTCAGAGAAAAAAAGACAATAAATTTACTATTATTGATTTTGGTGCAATTAAGGAACTTGATGCTAGCAAACCTGAAGAAGGTAGAACTTGTATTGTTCATCGAGGCTATACTCCCATAGAACAAAGTCAGGGATACCCTCAATTGAATAGTGATATTTATGCTTTAGGAATGACGGCAATTCAACTATTAACAGGAAAATCACCAAAAGAACATATTAGAGATAATCTCGATCGTGTTTTGTCGCCTGAAGCATCATCTTATCCCCCCTTACTGATTAATATCTTAAATAAGATGGTGCGGACTGACTATAAACAACGCTATCAATCAGTAGAAGAAGTTTTAAAGGATTTAGGAAAAGTAATTTATCGTAGTGATCCAGTAAACTATCAAAATCCAGTAAATCATGAGAATAAAACAAATTGGGAGGAATTTTTAAAGCATTTAGATGAAATAGATCAGCAAAGTCTGGTCAGTAATAATTCCGTCAATAACAATGTCAATAATAATATCAAACATACTAATCATTCTATTCAACCAAGCAATTCTCGGAAAAAACTTTGGTACATACCGTTAATTTTAATTGTAACTTCTTTGTTGGTCATAGGCAGTGAGCTAATCAATCCTTCTATTAGAACCTTTTACTATCAACGCCAAGGCAATAGTCTACTAGAGAAGGGAGATGCTCAACAAGCTTTAGGACGGTTTTATGAAGCAACTAAACTACAACCTCATCAAGCTTCTGCTTGGGAAGGGAGAGGTGACGCACTATTTACTTTAAGGCGTTATTCAGGAGCATTAGAGGCTTACGAAAAGGCGATCGCTCTAGAACCAAATAATCTCAAAGCAATTAATAATAAAGGCAAGGTATTATACAAGCAGGGTAAATTTAAAAAGGCGATAGCTGTTCACCAACAAGCTCTCAAAATTGATAAAAATGATGCTGAAGCTTTGAGCAGCCTAGGCTCATTATATCTAAGTTTAAATCAACTCAACAAAGCAATTGAGTCTTTTGAGCGAGCTGAAAAATTGCAACCTGATAATCCGACAATTTGGCTACAAAAAGGAATAGTATTAAATTCTTTA
>JASJDX010000111.1 GCA_030064975.1 Pleurocapsa sp. MO_192.B19 | reverse complement strand
TTGGGAATAGTTAGGGCAATTGATCAAACCGAAAAAGAAGTCACTATCGATTTCGATGGTCGTGATGTAACCTATGACTATGCCGATTTAAATGAAATTACTCTAGCTTGGGCAAGTTCGATACATAAGTCCCAAGGTTCAGAATATCCCGTTGTTATCCTTCCTCTGTATACCCAACACTACGTCATGTTGAGTCGCAATCTGTTTTATACTGGGTTGACTAGAGCTAAGAAGCTGGCTTTGATTGTTGGTTCGTCAAAAGCGATCGCTATAGCTGTGAAACAAGTTAAACAACAGCAGCGATATACCAAGTTGAAGAAAAGGTTAGAAAGTTAAGGATGTAAGATTTGAGAGAATCAGTACACTCCCCAGTTATCTATTTTGGCAGCAAAGACTGGTAGAAGTAAGGCTGATATTATTCGGATGGTGTTGGATGATGTATTGAAGGATGTTGAGGAGTAATAATTTATAAGTGTTTAAATAATACTATCTTGCTAAATTTAACGTTTAGAGAATTGAGGAGCTTTACGAGCTTTTTTCAAACCGTATTTTTTCCTTTCTTTACAACGAGGATCGCGAGTCAAGAATCCTTCTGTTTTTAAAGGTTGGCGATTGTTGGGGTCTTGCTTACACAAGGCTCTAGCTACCCCTAGTTTAACAGCATCAGCTTGACCTGTTAAGCCACCACCATGAGCATTAACTAAAATATCATACTCACTTTCAAAACCTAGAGTTTCTAAAGGTCCTTTGATGGACATTAAATAGCTAGGAATACGATTAAAATAATCTTCTCCAGATTTACCGTTGACTACTAGTTTGCCTTCTCCAGGTACTAGGCGAACTCTAGCGATCGCAGATTTACGACGACCTGTAGCCCAATACACTACTTTATCTTGTGTTCCTTCCATGTTTTAGTTCCTCGTAGGGATAGTATTAATAGTTAAAGTTTCAGGAGTTTGAGCAGCGTGGGGATGATCTGCTCCTGTATAGACTTTTAGCTTAGTAAATAGCTTGCGTCCCATCGCATTTTTGGGCAGCATTCCTTTAACAGCTTTTTCAATGATTCGATTAGGAATTCTTTTCTGCAACTGAGTAAAAGTCTCAGTTTTCATGCCCCCTGGTCTACCAGAATGACGACGATAAAGTTTCTGTTCGTTTTTTTGACCAGTTACAACAACTTTTTCAGCATTGATAACAATTACGAAATCCCCAGTATCCATATGAGGAGTAAAACTGGGTTTGTTTTTGCCACGCAAAATCATGGCGATTTCTGTAGCTAGACGACCTAAGCGCTGTCCTTGAGCGTCAACTAAATACCATTTCTGTTCTAGAGTTTGTTTGGTTGGTAAAGGGGTTTTGTTCATTTTTCCGCGATAATATTTTGTGGATTATTTTAAATAAAAAGCTTACTGAGCTAAATGAAAGTTGGGCTGGGTGTCAAACCACAAGTGTTTGGCAAAGGGAAATTCGGGATAACCAACCCTCAACAAACACAACCCCTTGGCAGGAGCCGAATATTTTACTTCTTCTCGGCGTTGGTTTTGCCAAATTTCAGTAAAATTTTCTGGCGATCGCTTTCCTCCTCCTACTTCTACCAGCATTCCTACTAGTAGACGCACCATACCGTACAAAAAACCATTTGCCTGAATCTCTAAGTACAAAAATGCCCCTTGACGATAGCATTCAGCAGCTTGTATTTCTACTAAGGAATCCGTTCTATCTGAACCAGTCCTTTTAAAAGCTGATAAGTCATGTTCTCCAAGTAAAGGAATTAAAGCTACCTGAATTAAAGACTCTTGTAATGCAGATTGGTAATAGTGCCAACAGGTTTGATTGACAAATACATTAGGTCGCTTATCAGTATAGATAGTGTAGCGGTAACGCCGCCAAACAGCCGAAAAACGAGCGTGCCAATCAGCAGTAACCTGAGCTGAAGCTCTAATTAGTATACCCTCTGGCAGTCTCGCATTAATAATTGTCGCCCATTTATAAGCAGGTATCTTTCCTTCGTATTCAAAATGAGCTACCTGAGCCGCTGCGTGAACTCCCGAATCGGTTCTACCTGCACCATAAATATTGACAGGATAACCAACAACATCAGAGATTACACCTTCTATGCAGCCCTGAACACTAACTTGATCTGGTTGTCTTTGCCAGCCGTGAAAGTTTGTTCCCAAATATTGAATAACTAAAGCTACTCTATTTGAGGATCTTACTTGAGATTGGCAGCTTACAATCATTCATCTAATGCCCAGTTAAACTAGCTCAATAATAGCCATTTCAGCATTATCGCCACGGCGACGCTTAGTTCTGATGATACGAGTATAGCCACCATTACGGTTGCCATAGCGTTCATTTACTGCTTTAAATAGTTCGCTAACTAACTCCTTGTCATAAATATAACCGAGAGCTTGCCTTCTGGCGGCCAAAGAGCCATCTTTGGCTAGAGTGATCATTTTTTCTACTTCACTTCGTACCGCCTTGGCACGAGTTTTAGTAGTTTTAATTTGACCATGACGAATAATTTCTGTTGCCAAAGAACGCAGTAGAGCCTTTCTTTGATCTGCTGGCAACCCCAACAAGGGAACTTTACATCGATGACGCATAATTAATAATTTTTGGGTTATGTTTACTTACCTGATTTTTCCTGAGATAAAGTGATACCTAAACGTTTTTGTAATGCTTCAATTACTTCATCAGCAGATTTCTGACCAAAATTTTTGATTTCTAAGAGATCTTCCTGAGTATAGTCCAGCAAATCGGAAACAGAATTGATCTGTGCCCGCTTCAAACAATTGTAAGCTCTCACTGACAATTGTAATTCTTCGATAGGTATTTGACTTGTAGGATCTTCATCTTCTTGATAATCATCTTGAATCTCTTCAAGAGTTAAATCTTTCAAAGGACTAAACAAATCAACTACAATCCCTGCTGCTTGAGACAAGGCTTCTTCTGGCTTGACACTACCGTTTGTCCAAATTTCCATGACCAAACGCTCGCGAATACCTGAACCGTCAACACGGGCATCTTCGACACTATAATTGACCTTGGTAACAGGCATAAACACAGCATCTATTTGCAGAAAGTCTAGAGAGCTGCCCTCTTCTTTGCCTCTTTCTACAGCACGATAGCCTTTCCCTTTCTCTACACGAAATTCCATTTCTAGGCTAGTACCTTCAGCAATAGTAGCTACGTACTGACTAGAGTCTACTGTTTCTACCTCTGAAGGTAACTCAAACTGAGCCGCTGTAACTGTTCCAGGTCCAGTAGCCACTAAACGTCCTATTTGAGGCTGATTACTATAACTTTTGAGGACTATTTCCTTCATATTGAGGATGATTTCTAGAACGTCCTCTCTAACACCTTCAATAGTGGCAAACTCATGAGTAGCAAACCCAAATTTATGCTCTTGCTTGCTTTCATCTTTTGCCATTCCCCCACCAATACGAATTGCGGTAACGGCAGCTCCCTCCAAATTGGACAATAGAATCCTTCTCAGGGCGTTCCCTAGGGTTGTACCTTGTCCGCGATCTAAAGGTTCTAGAACAAACTTACTATACTGATGTTGATTTTTTAGGGTTTTAGATTCTACACACTCAATTTGAAATTGCGCCACAGGCTGATCTCCCTCCTATTCGACAAGCGATCTGGTAAATCGAGATGAAAATAATTACTTGATCCAGTCGCAACTATTATGATTGCTGACTAAGGTTATACTCTACGTCGCTTAGGCGGACGGCAGCCATTATGAGGAATTGGTGTAACGTCACGAATTAAAGTGATTTCCAGTCCTGCACCTTGCAAGGCTCTAATCGCCGTTTCTCGACCAGCACCAGGGCCACTGACCATAACTTCTATTTGGCGCATTCCCTGATCCATTGCCCTTCTTCCAGCACTATCTGCGGCTGTTTGAGCCGCAAAAGGAGTACCTTTTTTCGCCCCTTTAAAACCACTTGCACCAGCAGAAGACCAAGATATTACGTCTCCTCTAGTGTCAGAAATGGTCACAATAGTATTGTTAAATGTTGACTGGATATGAGCCACCCCATTAGGGACATTTTTTTTGCTTTTCTTTGCGCCGCTTCTTCTCTTTGGTTGCGCCATATTACTTTTTCTATGATGTAGTTATACTTAGATAAAATTTTTAATTGCTTACTTTTTGCCTGGAGCTTTCTTTTTACCCGCTACAGTTAACCTTCTACCCCTTCTGGTACGTGCATTGGTACGAGTTCTTTGACCTCTAAGAGGCAAACCCATACGATGACGACGACCCCGATAGGTACCAATGTCAGCTAGACGTTTGATGTTCATCGCTTCCCAACGTCTCAAGTCTCCTTCTACTTGATAGTTATCTTCGATGTAAGCTCTAAGCTTGGTTACATCTTCATCTGATAGGTCTCTAACTCTAGTATCTGGATTTACTCCAGTTTCAGCGATTGCTTTTTGAGCCCGCGACAAACCTACCCCGAAAATATAAGTTAGCGCGATTTCCACACGCTTATCACGAGGAAGATCTACGCCAGAAATCCTTGCCACGTTTTTAACTCCCTAATTGCTTTAGTTTGCTCGTTTTACTGTTTTTACTGTTTTACTTGTTAGCTGCTCAAATAATTAATTTAGCAGCGTGGTGCTAGACAATTATCCTTGACGTTGTTTATGCTTAGGATTACTACTGCAAATCACCATTACGCGACCGCGTCTTTTAATAACACGGCATTTTTCACACATTTTTTTCACTGATGGTCTAACTTTCATGCCTTACTTTGGCCACATTGCAAGCCTATTATTATATCTATAAATTTGTTTCTATGTCAAATAGCAACTTTTCACCTCAAGACAAGCTACTTACTTGTTTTTGAGGCGATAAGTTATCCTACCTTTAGTCAAATCATAAGGAGTTAATTCAACTTTGACTCGATCGCCTGGTAAAATCTTGATGTAATTTCGTCGAATTTTACCTGAAATATGAGCTAATACATTAAAGCCGTTATCCAGATCGACGCGAAACATTGCATTAGGAAGAGATTCTGTTACAGTCCCTTCCATTTCAATCAAATCTTGTTTAGCCAATGTTCATGTTCTCCGCTACTTCATGATGAATAGCCAACGGCAACTTTTACTATTCATCGGTTTACTCGGCAACTTGCCTACATTATTTTTGCGACACAGCACCTTTAATCTTACCTTTTTTGTCTATTTTTAGCTCGATAACACTCGGTTATTAAGTTCTACAAATCTGTTAAGATATTGCTTCGCTTAATGATTTGGTTACTGCTTCCATTGTTTGATTACCGTCAATAGTTTTCAAAGTTTTTTTCTGCTGATAAAAATTAATTACTGGCACTGTGTCTTGGTGATAAATTTCTAGACGACGACGAATAGTTTCCTCGTTATCATCTTTACGTTTTCTCGCCAACAATCTTGCTACTAATACTTCATCTGGCACTGACAAATTTAAAACACAGTCAGCACTCTGATTTAATTTAACCAGTAGTTCTTCTAAAAAGGAAGCTTGATTGATATTTCGAGGAAAACCATCAAGAATCCATCCGTTGGCAGTATCTTCATAGGACAAGCGGTCTTGAATTAGGTCAAGAATTAGAGCATCAGGAACTAATTCTCCTTTGTCCATATAATCTTTTGCTTGTTTTCCCAAACGAGTTTGCTGAGCAACGGCAGATCTCAAAATATCTCCAGTAGATACATGGGGGATCTGGTGATTTTCCGCTAGTACTTGTGCCTGAGTTCCTTTGCCTGCACCAGGAGGACCAAGAAATATTAACCGCTTTGCCATATTAATTTGTTAAAACTGAATTTTAAAATAGCAAGCTTCAAACAAACATAGTTTGGGCCTACCATTGACTTTGTCGCTATTTTACTGCTTGACCATACCTTCATAACGTTGAGATATTACATAGGTCTGTATTTGCTTGGCTGTATCTATAGCTACACCTACTAGAATTAGCAAAGAAGTTGCTCCAAAACCACTGAAAACTGTAGTTCCCGCAGGAATTGCACTTTCTACTAAGGTAGGAATAGTAGCAACCATTCCTAAAAAAATCGCTCCCAATAGAGTTAAACGATTGAGAACTTTTTCTAAGTACGCACTAGTTGCCTTTCCTGGTCTTATTCCTGGAATAGATGCTCCCATTTTCTTCAAATTTTGGGACATATCAACAGGATTGACAATCAAAGAAGCATAGAAGTAGCTAAAAAATAGAATTAAAACCAGATAAACTACTATATAAGCCCAGTTTCCAGGCTGAATTGCGGTTGCAATCTGATTAAATACGTTTTTAACGGCTCCATTTCCTGGTAAAAATCCGATTAATTGGGCTGGTAAAAATAATACAGAAGAAGCAAAGATAATTGGCATAACTCCACCTTGATTCAATCTCAAAGGAAGATAGTTACTCCTTTCTCGATAGACTCTTCTACCCACCTGACGACGAGCAGAAATAATGGGAATACGGCGAGTTCCTTCTTGAATAAAGACAATCCCTACAATCATTGTTAAAAAGACTAGCAGTAGAAGTATCACCTGAGCGATCGCTTCCCGTCCACCACTTTGGGCATACTCAATAGTATTTCCCAGAGTTTTAGGTAATACAGCCACAATGTTGACAAAGATTAACAGTGAAGCTCCGTTACCAATTCCTTTTTCAGTAATTAACTCTGATACCCACATAACAAACATCGAACCAGCCGTTAAAGCTAATACTGTTTCGCCAATGGGAAAGATGCTTTTTTCAATAATGCCATTATTGACTAGTAATCCCAGGGTAATACCAAAACTTTGAATAATTGCCCCACCCAGAGCAACATAACGAGTAATTTGGGAGATTTTTCTTCTTCCCGCTTCTCCTTCATTTTTCTGCAAATCTTCTAGACTAGGTATAGCAGTTGCTAGCAACTGCATAATAATAGAAGCATTAATAAATGGTAAAATTCCCAGGGCAAAAATCCCTAAAGCAGAAATACCGCCGCCGGTAAAGATATCTAAAAATCCTACTATTGAGGCGTTTGCTGAGCTATCAATAAAATTACCAAAGATTTCTCGATCAATTCCTGGTACAGGAATAAATACACCCAGCCGTACTAATATTAGGAGACCAACGGTAACTAGCAGTCTGCTCCGAAGACCAGCTGCCTGCGCCATTTGTAAAAATGTCTCCTGTGCTGATGGAGTTTTTTCTCTAACCATGCAAGTTTACCTCATTATATACTTGGTACTAAATAAGTTATTTACGGAGGAATATTTAGATAAATTCTAGATAAATTTTAAATTTCTTACCTTCGCTCCTTATGATATACCAATCGCGATACTTGCTTACTTAGTAATAACTTCGCAACTACCACCTGCGGCTTCTATTTTTTGTCTCGCGCTCTTAGTAAAAGCTGCTGCTTTAACGTTTAAAGCAACCTTGAGTTCTCCGTTACCCAAGATTTTGAGCGGTCCATTATTGCTGGTAGCAATACCGTTCTCTAGTAAAGAATCTAGAGTGACTTCAGTATTGGCAGACAATGAACCTAGTGCTTCAACATTAATGGTAGTGTAATGTTTTTGGTTGACTAGGGTAAAATGTTTAAGCTTAGGGACTCGACGGTAAAGAGGCATTTGACCACCTTCAAAACCTGCCTTAGTTCCTGTTCCAGAACGAGATTTTTGACCCCGCATACCAAAACCGCAGCTAGCCCCTTGACCTGCTGCAATACCACGACCGACTCTACGTCTACGGCGTTTAGACCCAGACTTAGGACTGAGATTTTCTAGTTTCATTTATATTCTCCAAACTATAGAGGGGAAATTTAAGCCAAGCCTAGGGCTTGTTTAAGCGTATAACTGTTCTAAAGGAATATCTCTTTCCCTTGCCACTTCAGCAAAAGTACGTAAGCTTTCTAAAGCATCGATCGCCGCTCTAGCGTTGTTTAAAGGACTATTAGAACCTAATTGTTTTGCCAAAATGTTTTTCACTCCAGCAAGTTCTAAAACAGTACGTACCGCGCCACCAGCAATTACCCCAGTACCAGGAGCAGCAGGACGCATAAATACTTTTGCCCCACCTGCAACGCCATTAGTGACGTGAACAATTGAACTAGCTTTAGTCAAAGATACTTCAACTAGCTGTTTCTTAGCATCGGCAACACCTTTACGGACTGCGCCGATTACGTCAGCAGCTTTGCCAACACCTACTCCTACTTGTCCTTTTTCGTTACCAACAACAACGATGGCACGAAAACTAAGCTTTTTACCGCCTTTAACTACTTTGCTAACCCGACGAATTTGCACTACTCGCTCTTGCCAGTTAGAGTCTTTTTCTTTAGCGCGACTTTTTTTACGCGACTTGGATTTGGGCATAGTTACTATCCTTGATGTTTTGATTTAAAAGTCTAAGCCTGCTTCGCGGGCTGCATCAGCCAAAGCTTTAATTCGACCGTGATAGAGGTTACCACCTCTATCAAAGACTACTTTAGCAATTCCTTTTTCTAAAGCTCTTTGAGCCACTAATTTACCTACTTCTGCTGAAACTTCACAAGTAGCACCAGAAGTGGATTTAGATTTGACATTAAAGTCCGATGCTGCTGCTAAGGTGTGCTGTGCTACATCGTCAATAACTTGGGCATAAATATGCTTATTGGAACGAAAAACACACAAACGAGGGCGTTCGGGAGTTCCGTTCATTTTTTTGCGTACCCGTCGATGACGGCGTTTTACTGATTCTCTGCGTGAAAGCTTCATGATTTCTACTTACCTGTTTTACCAGCTTTGCGTCTAACCTGCTCATCAAAGTAGCGAATTCCTTTACCTTTATAGGGTTCAGGCGGTCTCACTGCTCTAATTTGGGCAGCTATATTGCCGACTACCTCTTTATCAATACCACTAACGATAACTTCAGTATTTCTATTTTCGACCACTACATCGATACCGGCCGGCATCTCGATCTCAACAGGCTGACTGTAACCAACGTTAAGGGTTAGTTTTTTCCCTTGAGCTTGTGCTCTGTAACCCACTCCTTGAATTTGTAAGCGTTTTTGAAATCCTTGGGATACTCCGTCTACCATGTTGGCGACTAGAGTACGACAAAGACCATGACGCTGACGACCTACACGAGAGTCATTAGTCGGTTTCACTACTAAAGTTTCGCCTTCTTGCTTAACCTCAATTGGCTGAGGAATTTCCCGTTCTAAAGTTCCTTTTGGCCCTTTGACAGTGACGTGTTGTCCTGAAATTTGCGCGCTTACTTTATCGGGAATTGGAATCGGCTGTTTGCCAATACGAGACATAATATTTACTCCTCCTCTATAATTACCAAATGTAACAGAGGATTTCGCCGCCAACTCCTTGACTGCGAGCTTCTCTATCTGTCATTACTCCACGAGAAGTGGAAACGATCGCAATACCAATACCTCCAAGAACACGAGGAATATCTTTTTTTCTGGAGTAAACTCGTAATCCTGGTTTGCTGACCCGTTTTAGGGTGCTGATAATTGGTTGGCGATTTCTACCTTTGTACTTTAGGGAAATTTCAATAAATTTTTGAGGTGCTTCTCCTGTTTCCTCAAAACTTTCGATAAATCCTTCACTTTTCAAAACCTGAGCGATCGCTCTAGTCATGCGAGTCGAAGGAACTTGGGTTGTTTGATGCTTGACCATACAGGCATTACGAATGCGGGTCAGCATATCTGAAATAGTATCGGTTGCCGCCATTATTTCCTATTTTTATGTTTAGATACGCAGATAATGTTAGTTGTCACGAAAAGGCATTCCCATTTCTTTTAATAAAGCTCGTCCTTCTTCATCGTTAGTTGCTGAAGTGACGATGGAAATATCCATCCCTCTGATTTGGTCGATGCTATCGTAGTCAATTTCAGGAAACATTAACTGTTCTCTGACTCCCAAACAGTAGTTACCTCGACCATCAAAACTTTTAGGACTAATACCGCGAAAGTCACGAATACGAGGTAATGCTAGACATATTAGTCGTTCTAGGAAAGCATACATCCGTTCACCACGTAGGGTAACCATTACCCCAACGGGCATCCCTTGACGAATTTTAAACCCAGCGATCGCTTTTTTAGCTCTGGTAACTACGGGTTTTTGTCCTGTGATCACCTTTAGCTCGTTAATCGAAGATTCTAGAGCCTTGGCATTTTGTGAAGCTTCTCCCAGACCTCGGTTAACTACAATTTTGACTACTTTTGGTACTTGATGAACATTAGTATAGCTAAATTGTTCGGTCAGCTTGGGAACAATGTCCTCTATGTATCTGGGTTTTAGTGATTTTGGCATGATGGTTGATTTTTCCTGGGCTTGGTCAGGAGATTACAAATTTAAAATTATCTAAAATTATCAGTGAACTGGATGCTGAGAAAGCTAGTCGATTATCTCACCCGTTTTTTTAAGCATCCTCACTTTTCGACCGTCTTCAGTCAAGGTATAAGAAACACGACTAACGGTTTTTTCCTTATTGGAATAAAGCATTACGTTAGAACTGTGGATCGGAGCTTCAAAAGTCACAATTTGACCTGATTCACCTTCTTGTTGGGGTTTAACATGCTTTGTGCGGACGTTAACTCCCTCAACAATTACTTGACTAGTCTTGGGGATTACCTTAGATATTTCGCCTACTTTACCTTTATCACGTCCAGAGATTACCTGGATGGTGTCTCCTTTTTTGACGTGCATTTTATATCGAGTAGGTGCTTGTTTACTTTTTGCCATTTAAATTACCTCTGGAGCTAAAGAGACTATCTTGGTAAAGTTTTTCTCTCTTAATTCTCTTGCCACAGGACCAAAGACACGAGTACCTCTAGGACTACCTTGTTCGTTGATAATTACAGCAGCATTGTCGTCAAAGCGAATACTCATCCCACTAGGGCGATTAACAGATTGTTTAGTTCTTACTATCACCGCCTTAACAACCTCGGATTTTTTCACCCCCATATTAGGTAGAGCGTCTTTAACTACTGCCACTACGACATCACCGATAAAGGCATAGGGACTATTTCCTTTACCAATTACGCGCAAACACATTAGTTTACGTGCGCCACTGTTATCAGCGACATTCAAATAGGTCTGTTGTTGAATCATTTTTTATCTCGACCGCAGAAATTGGGTTAATAAAAGTTATGAATTTCTGGATTCAAGAATTTCCTCGACCGTCCAACGTTTAGTTTTGCTCAGGGGACGAGTTTCTTTAATCCGCACGCGATCGCCAATCTTACATTGATTTTCTGCGTCGTGAGCCTTATATTTCTTAGTTCTGACGACAATTTTGCCGTATTTGGGGTGAGGAGAACGATTTTCGATGGCAACAACCACGGTTTTATCCATTTTGTCGCTAACGACTTCTCCTACTCTTTCTTTTACTGCCATAATCTAGTTTTCTCCTTTAGCGGCGGCTATTTCACGCTCGCGTTCTACGGTTAATAACTGAGAAAGACGATGTTTTGCGTGCTTAAACAAATGAGGTTTTTCTAGACGGCGAGTTGCTTGCTCTAACCTTAGTTGAAATAACTCTCGCTTAACCGCTAAAATTTCTTCTGCCAGTTCTTCATCACTGAGTTTTCTGGCTTCTTCAATCTTTGGTAAAGCCATAATTTTACTTATAATCCTCGTCACGAGTAATAAATTTAGTTTTGATTGGTAGCTTTTGAGCTGCTAAACGCATTGCTTCTTTAGCTATAGGTTCAGCCACCCCAGCCATTTCAAACATAATTCTTCCTGGCTTAACCACCGCTACCCAAAATTCCGGAGAACCTTTACCAGAACCCATACGGGTTTCAGCTGGGCGCATCGTAACCGGCTTGTCAGGGAAAATCCGAATCCAGATCTTACCGCCCCGTTTTACATAGCGAGTCATGGCTCGACGGGCAGCTTCAATTTGGCGGGAGGTAATCCAAGAAGGTTCTGTAGCCTGGAGTGCATAATCACCGAAATTCAGGGTATTGCCACGATAGGCCATCCCTCTCATGCGACCACGGTGTTGTTTACGAAATTTCGTTCTTCTGGGACTAAGCATAATAGTAATATTTTACTAATTAAGTCTTGTTAATAATTACTCTGAGCGATCGTCAAACTTTTGACGGCGACGCTGACGGCGGGGGGTTTGACTAGGAACTGCTGCGGCAGCCTCTTCTTGACCTGGGATAATTTCGCCTTTAAATACCCAAACTTTGACTCCAAGAATTCCGTAAATAGTCAACGCGGTACGATAAGAGTAATCAATATCAGCTCTTAAGGTATGTAGAGGAACTCGACCTTCCCTTACCCATTCTGTACGAGCGATTTCTGCGCCATTTAAACGACCACTGACCTGAATTTTGATACCTAAGACCTCAGCCCGTTGCGCTCTTTGAATTGCCTGGCGGACAACTCGACGGAAAGAAACTCTTCGTTCTAGTTGTTGGCAGATGTATTCAGCAATTAAAGCGGCATCGGCATCAACACGGGGTACTTCGATAACATTAATCCGAATTTGACGACTATTACCGACAGCAGCCTGCAATTCAGTACGTAACTTTTCAATTCCTGAACCACCACGACCAACCACTACTCCTGGTCTAGCAGTATGAATAGCTAAGTCGATTTGATCGGCTTTGCGTTCAATTTTGACTTGAGAAATGCCTGCATTACTGAGTTCTTTGTTAACATATTCTCTAATCAAGCGGTCTTCTTGTAGTAGCTCTGGATATCGCTTGGTGTCAGCATACCAACAAGATTGGTGGTCTTTGGTAATCCCAAGACGAAAACCCGTTGGATGTATTTTTTGTCCCATAAATGTTTCCTCGTAATAGTAATTAATTAAATTCTGAATCAAGGGATTCTAATCTGTTACTTCAGGAGCAACAGCCACAGTGATGTGGCAGGTAGGCTTACGGATTTGGTAAGCTCGACCTTGGGCTCTTGGACGATAACGTTTGAGAACAGGGCCACCATCAGCAAAAGCTTTACTGACCACCAAACTTGCAGGGTCTAATCCATTGTTATGTTCTGCATTAGCCACAGCTGAACGCAATGTTTTTAAGATTGGCTCACAGGCTTTGTAAGGCATGAATTCGAGAATAATTAGCGCTTCTCGATATTGACGACCGCGGATTTGATCTAGTACCCGTCTGACCTTAAAAGGAGACATACGGATATACTTGGCGATCGCTTTTACTTCGTTATTAGTATCTATTGCCATAGTGGTATCTAATATCTAGCGTCTCCCTTTTTTGTCGCTTTTAGCATGACCCCTAAAAGTACGGGTAGGAGCAAACTCCCCTAATTTGTGTCCGACCATCTGATCGCTAATAAACACAGGAATGTGTTGGCGACCGTTATGTACGGCAATTGTGTGTCCGACCATTTGCGGTAGAATAGTTGAAGCTCTAGACCAAGTTTTGATTACTTCTTTCTTGTTAGTGGCATTCAACTTCTCAATTTTTTTGAGTAGGCTGTCGGCGATAAATGGCCCTTTTTTTAAAGAACGACTCATATTTTTCTAATCAATAATGAATTAACGACGACGACGAACAATCAGCTTATTGCTGGGTTTGTTTTTCTTGCGAGTTTTCTTGCCCAATGCTGGTTTACCCCAAGGAGTTACAGGGCCACTTCTACCGATAGGAGCACGTCCTTCACCACCACCATGAGGGTGATCGCAAGGGTTCATCGCACTACCACGAACTTCGGGTCTTCTACCCAAGTGACGAGTTCTACCTGCTTTACCTAGCTTGAGGTTGCGGTATTCAACGTTACCTACTTGTCCTATAGTGGCATAGCACTCTTTGCGTACCATTCTCACTTCTTTGGAAGGAAGACCAATAGTAACGTAGTCGCCTTCTTTGGCCATTACTTTGGCAGCAGCACCAGCAGCACGAACAATTTGTCCACCTCTACCAGCTACTAATTCCACGTTGTGAATCGTCTCACCCAAAGGCATATTACTTAAAGGTAAAGCATTACCTACTTCAATAGGAGCGTCAGGACTCGCAATAATCTGTGTACCAACTTTCAGACCGACAGCAGCTAAAATATAGCGTTTTTCGCCATCTTCGTACTGAACTAGAGCAATACGAGCATTGCGGTTGGGATCGTATTCGATCGCAATTACTTCTGCGGGAATATTACGCTTATCACGACGAAAATCGATAATACGGTAAAGACGTTTGTGTCCACCGCCACGACGACGACTAGTAATTACACCTCGGTTGTTACGACCTTTTTTACGGTGTTTATATTTAGTTAAAGACTTTTCTGGCTTCTTTTTAGTGATTTCCGAAAAATCGGGGACTACTGCTTGGCGAGTCCCTGGTGTGTATGGTCTAAATGAACGAGTACCCATAATTGGCTTAAGATAGCTTTTTCGAGTTCGAGTTTATACATCGGGGAATAATACAATAGAGTCCCCTTCTTTAAGTGTGACAATCGCTCTTTTATATTGAGCTTTATAACCCATAAATCTGCCTACCCGACGCTTTTTGCGAGGTAATGTCAAAGTATTTACCTTGACGACAGTAACATCAAATAAGCTTTCAATTGCTGCCTTGATATCGGGCTTGGTAGCTTTTGGCAATACATCAAAGACGTATTTATTCAGCTCCATTTGGATTGTGCCTTTTTCGGTAATGATTGGCTTGAGGATTAAGTCTGCTAAATCTCTGGCTTGATATTTAGTCACCGTAAACCTCCTGTATCTGTTCTAAAGCGTCTTGGGTTACGACAATTTTGTTGGCGTGAAGAATATCAGCAACGTTAAGATTAGTTGCCTTGATCGACTTGACTTTAGCAATGTTGCGAGTTGACAAATTTACGTAGTCAGGAACTTCCTTCAAAATCAATAAAACTTTCTCGTCAGAAGCTATACCCCAACGTCCTAATGCTGCGATAACTTCTTTAGTCTTGGGACGTTCTAGTTCAGCACCAAAATTCTCAACGACGATCATGTCTTCAACACGAGAACTAAATGCCGTTCTCAAAGCCAAGCGTCTTTCTTTGCGATTCATCTTGGTGCTGTAGTCTCTGGGTTTTGGTCCAAAGATTACACCACCACCACGCCATAAGGGAGAACGAATTGAACCTGCACGAGCGCGCCCAGTTCCTTTTTGTCTCCAGGGTTTACGTCCACCACCGCGAACTTCAGATCTTGTTTTACTAGAAGCTGTACCTTGACGAGCATTATTTAATTGTCGAACTAATGCTCTGTGAACAATATGTTCTGCATTTTCTTCTTTGGCTACTTTTAGTTCTAGGGTTGCCTCGCCAGCATTTTCCCCCTGCCAATTTTTGACTACACAATTAACCATAGTTATTTGTTGTTTGTTATCTATATTGTTTGTTCTTAAATAACGAACAAGCTGCTATTACTGTCCAACGATGTTGCTGGGAGCAATACTGAGCAAAGCTCCAGGTTTACCTGGGACTGCGCCTTTAATAAGTAGCAAATTCTGCTCGGCATCAACTTTGACAACTTTTAGTTTGCGAGTAGTTACTTGTTTTCCGCCGTAGCGTCCTGCCATTTTCTTACCAGGATAGACACGACCAGGAGTAGTACCTGCTCCCGTAGAACCAGGCGCACGGTGATTTTTAGAACCGTGACTCATCAAGCCTCGTTTGAAGTTATGTCTTTTTTGATAACCAGCAAAACCGCGACCCATTGTTTTGCTACTAATATCCACAGTAGTGTCGGTGTTGAAAATCTCAGAAATGTCTAGGGTCTTGCCTAGTTCATAACTTGCTGTATCTTCAATGCGATACTCTTTAAGATGACGCAAAGGACTTGCCCCTGCTTTACTTAGATGACCAAGTTCTGGCTTAGATAAAGCTTTTTCTTTGACTTCACCATATCCAATTTGAATAGAACTATAGCCGTCTGTTTCTTTAGTTTTGATTTGAGTTACGACACAAGGCCCAGCTTGAACCACAGTAACGGGAATTGCATTTCCTGTTTCCTGGTCAAAAACTTGGGTCATGCCTAATTTAGTGCCAAGAATGCCGACAGACACGAGTTTTAGCCCCTCTATAATTGCAACACAATAAACCTTAGTCTTGTTTAATGACCTTTGGTTGGGTTATTCACCGCAGACCACTGCTAGTCAACAGGCGGTGTACCTCTGACTGACAAAAAAATAACCATCTTGTAGGTATACAGTCTAAAAATCGTTTATGAATAGACACAAACGAATTTTTGTAAAACCACTATAAACAAGATGCAAGAGCAGCAAATATATAATTTTTTCTAAGATTTACCGCTAGATTCAGCTTTTACTGTTTCTAACTTTGACAATTACCTTGACCCTCAAAGACTTAAAGAAGTAAATTCCTCAGTATCTTACGAGGAGGTAGCAAATCCTATAAATTTCTCACTAACCCCATAACAAAATTGTTTTTGAGATAATACTCTAAAAACTCATTCATTTAGCCTCTAGAGTTGGAAGTAAATTCTTTCCTCTTTTGGCTGGGGGGATGATTAGATTTTTATCTAGAATGTGAGATTTGCCAGTTTTAACCACAATCACTAATGATACATGATACAGTAAGTTTCTGACAAGGAAATTTTTTGCTAATTTTGGCAATGAGGGGAGAGCGATCGCCAATATGCGTTTATTTACTTTAAATAAATCCTGTCTACAAACTCCTTATATTATTAGGAAAAGACATACTACCTGAATCGGTTATCGAGTTGGATTTCATCAGGAAATAATGATTTTCAAGGGATTACAATTTTAAAATATAATCTTAGGTAAACCAACATATAAACAGAATATAAGAAAGTATGCCACTAATTACCACTGGGAAATCATTTATTCGGGCTTTAGAAAAAAATGGTGCTTTAGGCTTATATATGCCCCTAGAGGGAGGAGCAGAAGGACGTTATCAAAGACGTTTACGAGCTTATGGCTATCAGACTATTAATATTACTGCCAGAGGATTAGGGGATTTAGCAGCTTATTTGACTAGAGTGCATGGGGTACGTCCTCCCCATTTGGGCAAAAAGACTATTGGACGTGATGCTTGTGTTGGTGATATCTATTTTGTGCCTCCTATTGCTACTTATGAGTTAGGTACTCTACCTGCCAACGCTAAAGGATTAGCACTATGGATCATTGAGGGACAAATATTATCTAGCCAAGAGATTCAGTATTTAGTTGATTTGACTAAAGAAGAGCCAAAAATTAAAGTGGTTTTAGAATTGGGTGGCGATCGCTATGTTAACTGGAAACCTTTAGCTGATACTCTAGCTGCGGCATAATTCCAAGGACAAAGGACTAGGTATGAGGAATAAAAAATAAGCAAACAATCGAGAAATGGGGTGGGATCTGTGTCGGATAAAAATATGGATGATTTACTGGCTCAGTTAAAAGCAGAGTTTGAGCCAACACAACAATCAAGAGCTAATGCCAAAAAGCCTCAAGCTCGTAAATCAAGGCAGCCACCCCAATCTACATCCTCAGCATCAATGGATCAGATGTTAGCTGAACTAAGAGCCGAACTAGAAGCTGGTAGAGGTAGACCAAACGCTACACCAGAAAAACCTCAACCAGATTCCAAACCAAATCAAACTGCTGCTGTCAACTCTAACAAGTATCGTGTCCGCCTTAACGCTTTGATAGAGGAAGATTACCGCAAACAAGCGCAGAAAAGAGAAGCTAAGTTTGCTGAAATTAAACGCCAAGAAGAAGCTCGCATTGCCGCAGAAAAACGTCGTCAACAAGAATTAATTGAAGCACAAAAGAGAGAAGAATTGCGCCAGCGAAGACGCAAAGAAGCACTACGAGAAAAAGCCCAACAGTGGCTAAAAAATCTTAATCCACGCTCAGAAGAAGGGAAATGGTTTGAAGAGTTTTCCTATTCTTATGAGAATAAACTACAAGCTGCGATCGACTATCTTGAAGCAATGCGAGAAAGTGGTTTGTAATTATGATGCAGTAACTATCAAAATTTAAAGCTGTTTTGTCTAAAAAACTAGAGCACAAATACTAGTAAAACTTAATCATACTAAATCTTTTTCCGCAATACTCTATCGCCTGCACCCTACAGCCGACTATAATCACTCTCGAAGCCAAAGTAGGGACAAGTAATCATAGTTAACTAAATGCGGATTTTATTTGTAGCAGCAGAAGTAGCCCCCATCGCCAAAGTGGGTGGACTTGGAGATGTCGTAGGTGCATTACCCAAAATATTGAGAAAATTAGGTCATGATGTCCGTATTTTTATGCCTTACTATGGCTTTTTATCCAATAGGATAGATATTCCTGCCAATCCTATCTGGTGGGGATATGCGATGTTCAATGACTTTGCCGTTTATGAGACTATGTTACCCAATAGTGATGTACCGCTTTATTTGTTTGGTCATCCCGCTTTTGATCCTCATCGGATTTATGCAGGAGAAGATGAAGCATGGCGATTTACTTTCTTTAGTAACGGTGCGGCTGAGTTTTGCTGGAATTACTGGAAACCTGAAATAGTCCATTGTCATGATTGGCATACGGGAATGCTCCCCGTCTGGATGAATCAGTCACCTGACATTTCTAGTGTTTTTACAATTCATAATTTAGCTTACCAGGGGCCTTGGAGATGGTATTTAGATAAAATTACCTGGTGTCCTTGGTATATGCAGGGACATAACGTAATGGCTGCTGCGGTGCAATTTGCCGATAAAGTTAATACGGTCTCTCCTACCTATGCTCAACAAATTCAAACCGTTGAATATGGCGAGAAACTAGAAGGGTTGCTTTCGTTTATTAGTGGTAAAATCAAGGGTATTCTCAACGGGATTGATACTGATAGCTACAATCCCGCCATTGATAAAGCTCTGAAAAATAATTTTACTCAATATACTTTAGAAAAACGTTCTATAAACAAAGCCGCGTTGCAGACAGAGTTAGGTTTGAATGTAGATGAGAACGTCTTTTTGATGGGAGTAGTATCTCGGTTAGTCGATCAGAAAGGAATTGACTTGCTATTGCAAATTATCGATCGCTTTATGGCATATAGTAACTCTCAATTAGTGGTTTTAGGTACAGGCGATCGCCAAATTGAAACTCAGTTATGGCAATTGGCAACACGTTTTCCTGGCAGAATGTCAGTGCAGTTGCTTTACAATGATGCCCTAGCACGCAGAATATATAGTGGTTGTGATGTATTTTTGATGCCCTCTAAATTTGAACCCTGCGGTATCAGTCAGATGTTAGCCATGCGCTATGGTTGCATTCCTATTGTGAGGCGCACTGGTGGTTTGGTAGATACAGTTAGTCATCATGACCCCATGAATCAAGGTGGCACTGGATATTGTTTCGATCGCTATGAACCGCTCGATTTATTTACCTGCATGGTTCGGGCTTCAGAGGGTTTTTTGTATCAAGATAAATGGCGGGAGTTACAACAAAGGGCAATGAGTCAAAACTTTAGTTGGTTAAAATCGGCTTTGGAATATATCAAAATGTACAAAGAAACACTAGGTCACTCGACTGATTTAACAAAAGAAGAGTACGACAGGCTAGAAAAATTAACTTCCTAAGAAATATTTACTTGTAGTTAATTTAAATTTAAAAATAATTGTGCTACGAAACTAGTCTACAGCGAGCAGGTTTTCGACCTAATTGTTGTACTTTATTAATAAATTCTGCTTGAGCTACTGTCTTAGGTAAATAGGCATCAGCACCTATAATATCTCCTAAGATGAAATCTGCCTGAGTTGTTTTTGTAGAACAAATAATTACTGGGATTGAACAGGTTTCTCTACTTTTTTTTAGCTGATGACAAAATTCAAAACCACTTTTACCACCCATAACTACATCTAAAATAATTAAATTAGGTTGATATGTCTTCAGGGTTGCTTGAGCTTCCTCAACGCTGGAGACTTTTTTCACATTACTAAATCCCGCATTATGCAAATAAGCACAAAATACTTCTCGCATCATCAGGCTGTCGTCTACTACTAAAGCTGTATTCATTATGAAAATTCCTAAATTGTAATTGATATATGATTGATATTCTTACTATCAAAATAATTCCCCAGAATTTCCCATAAGAATCAATGATTAACAATTAGACACATAAAATCGCATAATCACTTACAGCAGTTTTCGTGCTTGGTAGACCACATCTTTGTATTAGGCAGAGGAGCACAGGGGAGCAAGGGAGTAGGGGGGACTTGGGGACTTGGGGAAGATGGAGGAGATAGGGAAGAAGCA
>JASJDX010000110.1 GCA_030064975.1 Pleurocapsa sp. MO_192.B19 | reverse complement strand
AAAGCAGTTTATCGTCAAGTTTTGGGCAACGATTATGTAATGCTTTCTGAGCGTCTTACCTCTACAGAATCTTTACTCTGTAATGGCTCCATAAATGTACGGGATTTTGTCCGCTCGGTGGCTAAATCAGAATTGTACAAGTCAAAATTTTTTTATAACAACTATCATCCCCGCACCATTGAATTAAATTTCAAACATCTCCTCGGTCGTGCTCCCTATGATGAATCGGAGATTATCGAGCATTTAGATATCTATCAAAATGAAGGTTTTGAAGCGGATATTGATTCTTATATCGACTCAGAGGAATACATTCAAAATTTTGGAGAAAACATCGTTCCCTACTATCGAGGTTTTGCTACCCAAACCCAGCAAAAAACTGTAGGTTTTACCCGTATATTTCAATTGTATCGCGGTTATGCCAATAGCGATCGCGCTCAAGGTAATACGGGTAGCCCTCGCTTAACTTACGATTTGGCTCGTAATACAGCAACTCCTGTCCAGAGTCCAGGCGGAAATGGTTCTCTTTCAGGTACAACTACCACTGATCGGGGTAATTTATATCGATTGCGAGTAACTAAAGGCGCAATCGGACGCGCTCCCCAAATACGTCGTAGTTTGCAAGAATACGTCGTTCCTTACGAAAGGCTTACAGCAACCTTACAAAAACTAAATAAACAAGGCAGTCGAGTTTTGAGCATTACAAACGCTTAATTTCAATTAATAATCAGGAGAATAGTAAGTGGCAATTACAACAGCAGCATCTCGTCTAGGAGTTTCTGCTTTTAGCGATCGCAAACCTCTAGAATTACGCCCCAATTGGACTCAATATGATGCCCAAGCTGTAATAAAAGCAGTTTATCAACAAGTTTTGGGCAACGATTATATAATGCAGTCCGAACGTCTGACGGCAACAGAATCTTTACTGTGTAATGGTTCGATTACAGTGCGGGACTTTGTACGAGCGGTAGCTAAGTCGGAACTTTATAAAACGAAATTCTTGTATAACAGTTTTCAAACTAGGACAATTGAATTAAATCTCAAACATCTACTAGGTCGCGCTCCCTATGATGAGTCTGAGGTTATTTATCATCTCGATCTCTATCAAAATAAAGGTTTTGAAGCGGATATCGATGACTATATTGATTCTGCCGAATACGAAGCCAACTTTGGCGATAATATCGTTCCCTACTACAGAGGTTTTGCGACTCAAACTCAGCAGAAAACTGTCGGTTTTACGCGGATGTTCCAACTATATCGCGGTTATGCGAATAGCGATCGCTCTCAGGTAGCTGGCAAACCATCCCGTCTGGCTAAAGAGTTAGCAACCAATAATGCGTCGGCAGTAATCGCACCTTCTGGGGGTGCGCCTGGCTGGGCTTATCGAGATTCTAGCCAAGGTGTTACCCCCGAACGCACCTTTAGAAATTCTAACAAGGAAGGTCGTATTTATCGCGTGGAAATAGCGGGAATGAGTTTAGCTAGATATCCCAAAGTGCGTCGTGCAAGCCGCGCATTATTAGTTCCTTATGAACAGCTAACACCAACCCTGCAAAGAATCAACAAAATGGGCGGTAAAGTTGCTAGTGTGACTTTGGCATAATCTTCAGCTTTTAGCCAATTAATTTGCCAAATTTCGATTCCTGATAATTTAAGGAGAAAATAAATTATGTTAGGTAATTTCTTAATTGGTGGGAGATCTAGTTCCCCAGCAAAAAATAGAGTTTTTGTTTATGAAGTAACAGGATTAAAGCAAAGCGACACTAACGATAGCAATAGTTATCCTTTTCGCAGTAGTAGTGTTTTTGTTTCCGTTCCTTACAATCGCATGAATGAGGAAATGCTGCGCATTGGCAAAATGGGTGGAACAATTGTTAATATTCAACCCCTAGATAGCTTTCAAAAGTCCAGTGAGGTTGCTGATAATAATTCTGATGATTCTTGAGAATCATCAGCAATTTTATTTGTAGTAGGGGCGTTTCGCGTTGGCGTAAGCCTTCTCGTGAGAGTAACGCTCCTACTCCTCATCCCTGATATAGCATTACGTATAAATGTTAGGACATTTTTTGACTTGCTACTTGCTACTTGCTACTTGCTACTTGCTACTTGCTACTTACGAGCTAATAGCTTTTCTGTCCTAATCAATCAACGTACTGCGATATTTAGTCGGCTAGATAATCTTGTTTTGTTATATTTATCCTTCTTGATTGAAGTATTTTTGTACTTGTGCCACAGCAGCAGAACCAATATTAAATAGAGCCCAACCAGCAGCGATCGCCAGTGGAGCTAATACTATTAATACACGCCAATCCATAATTCAACCTCTCCTTTACATTTTTTAATTTATTTTAAAGGCTTATTAACGTAAAACCATACATAGCCATACTCAAATGTACCAGCTTTCTTAACCATTTATCCATATTTTTGATCTGGCAAAAATCGGGGAAGTGATTATGTTTACTCCACCCGACATGGCAAATCTAGGTCAAATCAATGACTCTTAAACCAATTTGAGATTAGGATAGTATTCCAAGATATCATCAGAAGACAAAGTATCTCCCTCTGCTTGGGGTGTCCACAGGATTTCTACGGCTAATAGGCGATCGCTGCCAACGCTTCCTACCTGCTGTAGTGCCTGACGTAAATCATCAGAGCTATTAATTTCAGGCAAGTTGAGGCTACCTGTTACTCCTACAATTACTGTGGCAACAATGTATTCTCCTGAATCTCCTTCTTTGAGTTGAATTGCTCCCTCGGGTGAGCTACCACCCAAAGTTTTTTGCTCTGCACCACTGATAACGCTATCGACGTTAGTTAAAGTTTCTTCGCTGAACTTACTACGTTCGGTTAAAGCTAACTGATTAAATTTAGCTTCAGCCGCCTCAAGATCGGCTTTTTGAGATTCAGTTGCTCCATAAACCCAATATTCGGGGTGACGTAACAGAGCTAAAGTTGCCTCTTGAACTACGGTGGCTCGCCCTGAAGCTGAACTGGTATCCGCAGTTAAAGCCAAACGGTTTAATTCAGGTTGTAATTCACGGGCATTAGCTAATAAGCCCACCTTTACCTGAGCAACAGCTACTTTAGAACTACTGCTATAGCCCACATCTCCGCCCACTCCAGCATTGCGGAAACTACTTACCAGAAAATTAGCAATAGCGATAAAGATTAGGATCGAGAATATACCGCCAAAGCCACCAAAACCGAAGAAGGGCAGGAGAAAGGGAAAACCAAACCCGCCACCACCGTATCCGTAACCAGGAGAGCTATATCCACCACCATAGCTACCACCACGAGGAGTAGAATAACTGCGGGAAGGAGCGCGGAATGAACCCCCACCAATTCTGCCACCAGTACGGGCAGCCATTGCTGTGCTGGCATTACCCAAGACAAGAATACAGACTAGCCCGAGTGCCAGAATGGATTTAAGCCAAAATTTTCGTTTAAAAATCATTTTCATAAGTTATTCATTATGGGTTTACTATTTACAGAAATTAACCTCCACCAACAATAGTGACAATTTCTAAGCGATCGCCTGACTGCATCTTAGTATCAGTCCAATATTGACGATGTAAGATTTCCCCGTTATATTCCACGGCGATCAGACGAGGATTAAGTTCTAATTTGGTTAATAATTCAGGTAAAGAAATTAAGGAAGGACAGGTTTGGGATTCTCCATTGACCTGTATATTTATTGTATTAGTTGTATTTAACATAAATCTAGCTTATGAGGGAGTAATTACCGACTTATCAATTGAGATAAAAACTGTCGAGTAACTAGTGTTGGTTGCTCTGCTTGCATGATAGCTCGAACCACTGCTACTCGTTGTGCGCCTATAGTTAGAACTGCATTAAGGTTATTGAAGTTAATGCCGCCGATCGCAAACCAGGGAACAGGACATTTAGCTTTGACATAGTCAATATATTCAACACTGGCTGCTGGTTTACCTGGCTTAGTGGGAGTTTCATAAAAAGGACCAACTCCAACATAATCTGCTCGTTCTGCGATCGCTTTATTTAATTCTTGTTTATTTGTCGTCGAACGACCAACAATTTTCTGTGTTCCCAGAATTTCGCGAGCAAAAGACACTGGTGCATCTTGCTGTCCTAAATGAACTCCGTCTGCCTCTACTGCCAGAGCTATATCTACGCGATCGTTAACAATGAACAAAGCATTATAACGATGACATAGTTGACACAATCGATGGGCTTTTTCAATGCGATCGCTATCTTTGGCTTCTTTATCGCGATACTGAACTAAAGTTAAACCACCTTTAAGAGCAGCTTCTACTATTTTGAGTAGCTCTGGTTCAGGAGAAGTTACCAAATATAACGGAGTATTGTGTAGTTTCTGATGACGATAATTGTTAAATAAACTACTTTCAATAGTATAGACGCGGTAACGCATCTGTTTACAGGCTGCCGCCATCTCTGGCTCATAGAGTTTGCTGTATTCTTCTAATACTCTTAAAGCTTCTTGCGATCGACATAAGTTTGCCTGGAGTAATTGGTCAATGCTTTCTCGTTGTTCTTCTTGAGGATGAGATAAATCAGTTCCCACATCACCAGGAGTATTTCTAGCTTGACGCAATTCCCAGCTGTGCCACTGGGCTAATTCTTGACGTATTTGCTTGCATTCTTCAGCTAGTGGCTGATGGTTTAAACCTAGACGACACCATTCTTCAATTATTCTCAATCCTTCTCTAGCTCGGTCAAGATTAGCATCCAAAATACGATAGATAGCTTGTTTCATATGACTTGTTTTGTTATGGATTAATCCTAGATCATTATCTTGTTTTAGATGACTTTGTTTTGTTATGGATTAACCCTAGATCATCATCTTGTTTCATCCTGATGACGAAACGAAAGAGTTTGTAATCTTATCTTAGAAATAGCAAATACTCTCAAAAGCCAATGAAGAATTAATAATCTATGGTAAATCATTAGCGGCAGTGAGCGTAAATAAAATACCTATTCAAAAAGCTTGAAATCTTCGCTTTAAAAAATGTCAGACTCCTGAATCCCGAATTTTTCTTGGCAGCATTATGATCATAGATTTACGTGTTTCTACTTAAATAGTATTACTCAAATTAGTTAGCAATTAACATTGCCAATTCTATTTTGAGCGATTATCATTGTGTTTGAAAACAACTTACGTATTTTTTCTTAAATGATTTTACGGAATCAATCACTATCTATAACTAGGATTAGTAGGGTTTGAGATGTCTTAGAACAATATTTTTCTCAATAGATCATAGACAATTAATCTAAGTTGAAAAATGTACTAACTAATATCAAGAAATAAATCACAAAAGTAGTAAAAATCATGTTTGTTGGAAAGTATTATTCGCGGCTTTCATACTTCTGAAATTAAAGGAAGTTCATAAGTCAGAGATTACTTATTTTTATTTTCTTGAAACTCAGTAATGGTGTTTTAAAGACTATTGTTAAATAGCCGATAGATTTATTTCTTGGCTTCAAAGCAGTAATTCACAGATAGTTACTATCACTTAAACCTAGGTAAATATAATATGCAAAAAACGTAATCGCATCAAAAAATAAACTGACTAACTAAAGCGATATTAGTTTGATTAGCATGGATTTGACTATTTTTAACCGATTCAATATTAGGATTTTAAATTTTACAACGGCAATTTATTAAACCTTTTGCATAAGTCTTTGCTTCTTGATGATTAATTTACTTTTGCGCCTAGTTTTATTAATTAAATAACCACCATCAAAATTGTCCTCAAATAAGTAAGAGGAAATAGAGCTTTACTGAATCATCCTCGAATGTAGGCGAAAAGATCTGGAGCTTTTGATCACTAACCCCGCACCAAAGCATTGACAACCGTATAACAAACGCAGTCATATCAGCCATGTCTATGAAATCCCCGAAAGTTTCCATAATTATTTCTGCTTACAATGCGATGAAGTATTTGCCAGCCACAGTAGATAGTGTTCTGCAACAAACTTTTGCTGATTTTGAAGTCTTAATTTTTAATGATGGCAGTTCCGATAAAATTGTTAAGTGGTTTCACCGTCTTAAAGATCGGCGTTTGAAGTTTATTTCTCAGGCACATTTAGGGATTTCTCAAACTCTCAATTTAGGAATTATTAAAGCAAGAGGAGAGTATGTGGCTTTCTTAGATGCTAATGATTTATGGCATCCCTGCAAGCTGCAAAAACAGGTGTCTTGTTTGGAGCATTATCCTGAAATTGGCTTGGTACATTCTTGGTTGATGTTAATTGATAATTGGGGTAATTTTACTGGCAGAGTAGTCAAAAATGATCTGTCAGGATGGGTAGAGCCAAAAATCTTGGAACGCAATCAGATCGGCTCACCCTCGGTAATGATACGTCGTCGTTGTTTTGACTTTGTCGGATTATTTGATCCTCAATTACAGACTACTCAAGATTGGGATATGTGGATTCGGATGAGTCGTCGCTATCAGTTTATGGCACTGCCTGAACCTTTGGTTTATTACCGACAACATCAAAACAATATCAGTAAAAATTGGCTAGTTATGGAAACTAGTTTTCAGGCAACTATCGAAAAAGCCTATGCCAATGTATCACCAGAGCTACTTCACCTTAAGCATCGTAGTTATGCTCATGTCAGTCTTTATTTAGCTGAGAAAGTTCTCCAAAGTAAAAAACCAGATCCTGTAATTGCCAATAATTATTGTCGTCAAGCTCTAGAACACTCACCTCATATCGGTTTTTCTCGCGAATTTTTGCAAATGAGTTTGGCAGTTATTACTCTCAACTGTTTAAAAAGCGATCGCTATAAACAACTACTCTTATTAATTCAGACTACTAGACGTTGGCTACTAGCGATCGCTTATAAATTCAAAATCTATACTCATAATTGGCTGACTTGGACATTAAAAGAAGACAGGATCAATTTTTGGCAATACAGAAAAATAAAACGGCACGGAAAACACTACCAGTAAATACTTGTTACTTGTTACTTGTTACTTTACACCCAACGTCTAAACATCCCACAACTAGGAGTAAAAAAAACATTGTCTAAAATTGTCTTAATTCACCCCAGCGCGGGAGTTAACTGGAACGGTAATTCCGAAATTTTTGCTCTCGAATTAGCTCGTCGTCTTGATAACTATTTTGAGGTAGAATTGCTAAGTGGCGCGGATTGCGGTTCTTTTAGTCGCCCTATTAAATCAATTACTCGCAGTGATGTCTCTAGTTTAACTCACCACCCGATAGTCGCTTCTATTTTATATAAGTGGTTTTCTCACCCTGAAATTGCACTCGAACATCTGACTAGTTTTTTACCTTGTGTAGCCTATTTACTTAAACATCCAGCAGATTTAATTTTCCCCCAAAATGATTATGGTGGTTTATTTGTCGCTACCTGTGTTCGAGCAATTAAAGGTACTCCCATTATGTTTACAGAACAAAATAGCTTATTAAATGAGGGAAAACGTTTAAAACGAAATTTGTCATTACAGCCCGATCGTCTGATTGTACTTAACCCCGAAGTTGCTGACTATGCTCGTAATCTTGCTCCTAATCAACTTTTAAATATCATTCCTCATGGAGTTAATACCGACGAATTTACTCCCGTAGGAAAAGCGATCTCCACAGGTTTACCCAAACCCACAATATTATGTGTTGCTCCTTTAAATCGTGATGGAAATCAAAGAATTGAATTAACTATTAAAGCCGTCTCTCGCTTACCCCAAGCTAGTCTTTTAATTTGCGGTAATGGTGCAGATCGTGATTATTTTCAGGCTTTAGGCGATCGTCTTTTAGGTTCAGATCGATTTCAAATTCGAGTCTTTGCCTATGCTCAAATGCCTCAAGTTTATCGTAGTGCCGATGTTTTTACCCTTCCCTCCTTAGAAGAGCCTCGTGGACTCGCCTATCTTGAGGCAATGGCTTGCGGTTTACCTGTTGTCGCACCCGATGACACTGTTCGTCGTTATTTAATTGGTCATGGTGGCATCACTTGTGATGTTGAAGATCTTGATGCCTATACTGAATCTCTACAAATTGCTCTAGAAAAACATTGGCATTGGCAACAGCAACCACGAAAAAATGCTCTCCGTTTTAGTTGGCAAGAAATTATCATGCTCTACCGTCAAGCAGTTTTACAAACTATTACTCGTTCCAATAGTAATTTAGTTCCGTTAACTAATTGCTAGATAAGTCAGAATGTACGAGGGAAAAAAGATACAGAAGATTGCTACTTATCGCTGTGCTTAAATTGATCTAAAAAAAAAGGGATAATTAGCTAAAATCAAAAAGCTAGAGGCAGATCAACTTGAGGGGAAAGTAGTCGACGCAGAAGAAGCTTCGATTGCTTGGCTTAAGGCGATCGCTAACGCTAAGGCTAAATTTATTTGGCTTAAAATCACCACAAGAAATACAACTAAGATTAACTGAGGCGATTGATGAAGCTTTAATTGAGTTGGGCAGTGAGTGATCGCGATCGCACTTTTGTCATTAAAGCTTGGAATTGGATTAGAGCGATCGCGTTTTCGTAGCAATTGTCTTGAATGTCAAATTATTGATGTAATAATCTGTTTGAGGCGATCTCGCGGAGCGAGGTGGCAAAGCCAATCGCTTTTAAAAAGATTATTCTCCATAATGAGACCACATTCTGATGATTTTGATAGTATTTTCAGAATCGATAATCTCATACACCAAACGATGTTGCACGTTTATACGTCTAGAATATGCTCCTTTAAGATCTCCCTGTAGCTTTTCGTAGCTTGGAGGATTAGTAAAAGGATTTTGTTTGAGAATTTCTAAAAGCTTCTGTGCTTTTGGCTTTAAACCAGATGCGGCAAGTTTTTTGGCATCTTTTTGAGCTTGCTTAAGTTTACTTAAGCTGCCATTCACGCTCTACCACTCTAATTCTGACTCGGAGACGCATTCAGACAAAGGAGTTGCCATACCTTCAAGAATTGACTCCCTCATATCTGGAATAGATTGTAAATAGAGTGTTTCTTGGATACTTTCCCAGTCATCTTTTGAAATTAGAACCCCATCTCCTCGACGTGAAGTAATAATGCAAGGCTTACTATCTTGGTTTACTTGCTCGAGTAGTTTAAATAGATTAGCTCTAGCTTGACTAGCACTCAAAATATCCATAATTTTGTTACTTAATTGTACCTTTTATTGTACTAGTTTTTAAAATAATTAGGCTTGTATATTAGTTAAGCGATCGCATTTTTACTATTTTAATAACCAACTAAATAATTCCCCCTTGAATAGTTGTCTAATTTATTGGTTTAATTTCTGCCAAATCAAGTATTTCAGGGATTAAGTCTTCTCGCTTAACCGCCATTAGGTGTACTCCCTGACACATAGTTTGAGCTAGCTTTACTTGTTCAGCAGCAATTTTCATGCCTTCTTGTAAAGGCTTTTTAGCGTTGGCTAAACGTTGAATAGTGGAGTCGGGAATGTTGACTCCTGGGACATAATTGTTGATAAATTGAGCATTTTTAGCGGATTTTAAGAGAAATATTCCTGCTAAAATTGGTTTTTTATCAATAGAAGCAATTTGGCTCATAAACTTGTCAAGTTTATCAAAATCGGTAATCATTTGACTTTGAAAAAATTGTGCGCCAGCCTCTAGTTTTTTTTCAAATCTTTTTTGTAACCCAGACCAACTTTTTAGCTGTGGATCGACAGCCGCCCCAGGAAACAGGTTTAAAGCTTCGTCTGGCATAGCTTTATCATTAAAATCAACGCCTTGATTAAGTTTATTAATTAATTTGAGCAATCTTACAGATTCTAGTTCAAAAACTGCCCTGGACTTTTTATGATCGCCAGCTTTAATAGGATCGCCTGTAAGTGCCAAGATATTGCGAATACCTAAACCATAAGCACCCATTAAATCAGCCTGTAACCCAATACAATTGCGATCGCGACAAGCTACCTGGCATACCGGTTCAATATCATGCTGCAATAGAATTACCGAAGCAGCAACTGAAGACATTCGTAGCACTGCACGACTACCATCGGTAATGTTAACAGCATGAACTCTACCTTTTAGTTTAGCTGCCACTTCCAGCATTCTAGCTGGGTTTCCTCCTTTGGGGGGAGCAACTTCAGCAGTAACTAAAAATTCCTGCTTAATTACTGCTTGTTGAAGATTACTAGTCATTAATGTTATTTAGGTTTTTTGTATATATTTTACGGTTTAAAAAATTAAACTTCTCCTAATATCAGAAAGGGGGCAAAAATCCTAAAGCATCTTTGACTCTAGTTAATGTTTGATTAGCGACAGAACTAGCTTTTTGGGCACCCTCTTTTAATACAGTATTAAGGTAATCTTGATTATCCATTAATTCATGATATTTGTCTTGAATTGGCTTCAAGGCTTCAATAGTAGTTTCTGTTAGTAGGGGTTTAAATTGTCCCCATCCCATATCTTGACATTCTGCAGCAACTTCATCTTTAGTTTTGTTAGCTAAAAGCTGATAAAGAGTAAGTAGGTTATGACATTCAGGACGTTCTGGATCGTCAAAAGTTAATCCCTTAACAGGATCGGTTTTACACTTTTTAATTTTTCTTTTAATGGCATCTGGTGGATCTAGTAAATCGATACGACTTAAATCTGAAGGATCGGATTTAGACATTTTTTTAGTGCCATCTGTTAAACTCATTACTCTTGCCCCTTCGGCACGAATCATGGGTTCAGGTACTTTTAAGACTGGCTGTTTTTTCTTACCAAACTTGTCGTTAACTCTGGCTGCAATATCTCTAGTTAATTCTAAATGTTGCTTTTGGTCTTCTCCCACAGGTACTACATCCGCATCATAGAGTAAAATATCTGCTGCCATCAGTACAGGATAGTCAAGTAAACCAACGCCCACATTTTCACCCTGTTTAACGGCTTTCTCTTTAAACTGGATCATTCTTTCTAACCAGTTGAGAGGAGTAATACAATTGAGTAACCAAGTAAGTTCGCTATGGGCGGTAACATGAGACTGAACAAAAATAGTCGAGCATTCTAAATCAATACCACAAGCCAAATAAACTGCCGCTAAGTTGTAGGTGTTTTGAGCTAAAACTTTAGCATCATGAGGTACAGTAATGGCGTGGAGATCGGCAAAAAAGAAGAAATTATCATAGTCCTGTTGTATTTCTACCCAGTTGCGGATCGCACCTAAATAATTGCCTAAATGTAAGTTGCCAGTGGTTTGAATTCCAGATAATACCCGCTTTTTACTCATTTTTTAGAAAAATTTTTGCAATAAAATATTCCCTCGTCTATACCAAAAAAGGGAACTTCCTTATGATGATTAGTATTACATGATTTTGGTTCTTTATGAAAAAGCGATCGCTTAACGGAGGCGAAGCCTCATCATCATTTTTATCATCAAACTTTTCTTTTGCCCGATTATTGACTTTAGCCGTCTTGATATTGGGCGCAATAATTATTTTGTTTCCTCTGCTAGTTGTCCTTAAAAGTTCTTTTACTTCAGTTGATGGTTCTTTTACTCTGGCTAATTATCAAGAAGCTTGGCATCGAGGAAATTTTTTCTTAGCTTTTGCTAATTCTACCTTAGTTGCTTTAGGAGTTACTGCATTCCAAATAATCACTTCTGCACTCGCAGGATATGCTTTAGCTAGACTCAAATTTAAAGGTAGACAAGGAATATTATTACTAATAATAGCTACTTTAGTTATTCCTTTTCAGCTATTAGTAATTCCTACTTTTATAATTTTAAAATGGGCGCATTTAATTAATAGTTACTGGTCATTAATCTTACCTACTGCTGCTAATGGTTTTGGTATTTTTTTAATGCGTCAATATTTTGCGAGCATTCCAGTGGAATTAGAAGAAGCTGCTACTATTGATGGTGCTAATCGCTTACAAATTTTAACTCTTATTATGTTGCCTTTATCTCGTCCTGCGTTAATCACCTTGTTTCTGTTTACTTTTATTGGTGAGTGGAACGATTTATTTAAACCATTAGTATTTACTACCCGTCCTGAATTAAGAACAGTACAATTAGCTTTAGCAGAATTTCAAGAACAGTTTACTAATAATTGGTCGTTACTAATGGCAGCAGTAATAATTGCTACTATACCAGTGTTAATTTTATTTTTAATTGGTCAGAAACAATTTATTCAGGGCATTGGCTCAACGGGAATTAAAAATTAGGGCGAGGCGCGAATGCGTAATACTAAAACTGAGATACAATGTACAGAAAATATGTACATTAATTATGTTTTCTCTACAGACTTCCTATACCGATGCACGAAAAAATTTTGCTTCTCTATTAGATCGCATTGAAAATGATAATGCGATCGCTCTAATTACTAGAAGAGGACACAAAGATATTGCGATGCTTCCTGCTGATGAACTTGCCAGTATTTTAGAGAGTTTGCATCTATTGCGATCGCCAGAAAACGCCAAACGATTATTCGCCGCATTAGAAGAATCTATTGCGAGGGATAATCTTCCTCTCGAATCTATACCAGATCACACTCTTGAAGAATTGCGCCAAGAATTAGCTGATGAGTGTCAATAAAAAAGTTGTTAGTTATTGGTTATTAGTTATTAGTTTCAATTAAATAGAGTATTGGACTCTACTCAATTGAAGACACCTAACTAGGCGGTGGGATCTTATACCCAAACGAGTTTTTAGCACTCTTTTTTAAACTAAAAACTAAAAACTAAAAACTAAAAACTTCAGATAAATTTATTTAAATTTATTGAATTTTTACAAGCACGATACCATTATTAGTTATTAACAAAATTAATATTTTCAGTAATTACCTTAAGACGCACGATTTGATCGCCTTCTTCATCCAGAGGTACTTCAATAATGTCGTTAGTTAGAGATTCTAAGCAGGTTAAAAGCGATCGCAAATGAGGATTAGATGCCCCTGTCTCTACATACAGGCGATCGGCAACATTGCCCATCCGTTTCCAGGTAGTATAAAGTTTTCCTACCGTTTGCTCAAGGGTAGTGGCTTGCTTAACTAAGTCCGCAGCGGTATTAATACAGTCCAGTCGTAAAGCTTCTTCTAGTGCCATTTCCATATCTACCGCCTTATCCCGTATGGTTTGTACCTGTGCCGCAGCATCCAGATATTTGGCTAAATTTTTTGCTTCGGTGGTCATCATTTTAACCGTATCAATATCAGGACTTTCGATAATTTCTTTTTTAATTTCAACTAGATGAGAGTCTGGCAACTTCTCCATCTCCTTCACCAAAGGAGCAAGATGACGGGCTGGTAAAGAACCTTCTGCCGCTTTTTCCTTAACCTCATCGGGAAGTAATTCTGAACTCATCGCCGTCCATTCATCAGAGAGTTGTTTAACCTCACGACGGGTAATGCGATCGCCTTTTTGGGCTGCTTCGCTAACTAACTGTTGAATTTCTGGGGCAGAATTAGCGGTTTCCACAAATGCTCGTTTACTGAAATTGTTAATACTGTCAGGATCTAGCATTCCATCTGCCAATAGGGTATCAGCACTATTTGCCAGTTGAATTAGAGCATAAGCCTGAGATTTAGTAATTTCCCGCTCTTTTAACCAATTAATAAACCCTGCCCCTCTACCTTCGCCGCCTTTTTTTTCCCGATCTCGTACTGAACGCAAAATACGCCCCCGCCAGATATCTGTCTGGAGATCAAAGCGATCGCATATTTTCCAGATCGTATCTAATTGATGTTGGAAATCCGATTCTTGAATGTCTTCATCTTCTGGATCGGGCAAATTAAAATTAAAATCGGCGGGAATCTCCAAAGCAGCAACGATTTCTTCTTTCGAGACTCCATTTCCATTAGCTACGGTCATATCATTCATGCGACGCTTTAATCTATAGTAAAGAACTTGAGAGATAGGTTGAGTGAAAGCTATTAGCTGTTAGCTATTAGCTGTTAGCTTTAAAGCAGTTGCTCAAAAAGAATTTAGGCGAACAGGATATATCATAACTTGCTATTTGCTACTTAATTCAGTCTCCTAAGCAGATACCTAAACCTCTAGCGGTTTTAATTAAAGTATCTTCTGGATCTACTGCCCGATAATTTTTAATCGCATCAGTAATAGGGATACTAATAACTTGTCGATCTTGCCAAGCAACCATGTGATCGTATTTTTCTTGGGCAATTAAATCCACTGCGGCTACCCCAAAAGCTGAGGCGAGAATACGATCTAGGGGAGAAGAAATGCCCCCCCGTTGAGTATGCCCTAAGACAGTGACTCTAGTTTCTGCACCACTTTTTTGCGTAATTTGTTCTGCTAAATATTGACCAATACCCCCCAAGCGACAATCAGCAAAATGACCTTGTTCTAAAACATCTCCTGACTCAGTACAAACTGCTTCCGAGACAACGGCGATGGAATAGTCTTGTCCTCTGGCTTGTCTTTTCTTAATATGCTGACAGATATTTTCTATCTTGTAGGGAATTTCAGGAATCATAATCATATTTGCTCCTCCTGCGATTCCTGCATTGAGAGCAATGTGTCCTGCATCTCTACCCATTACCTCAAGAATCATCACTCGGCTATGGCTAGCAGCCGTAAAATGTAAGCGATCGATAGCTTCTGTGGCAATATTAACTGCTGTATCAAAGCCAATCGAACGTTCGGTAATACCAACATCATTATCAATAGTTTTAGGAATACCGACTAAATTAATCCCCCCCTGTTGTGCCAATTTCCGCAGAATAGCCAAACTACCATCTCCACCAATGCCAATCAGGGCATCCAAGTCTAGTTGTTTATATCCTTCAATAATTTCTGAGGAACGATTGGCCAATGTTCCATCGGACATCGGAAAAGCAAAAGGATCTCCCTTATTAGTTGTGCCTAAAATTGTTCCTCCCATAGTCAACAGGCGATCGACTTGAGTTACATCTAAGGGCATTGCTTCTGGGGGACGAGTCATTAAGCCATGAGTTGCTTTACAAATACCTAATACCTCCCAACCATAAACATTAACTGCACAACGAGTTACCGCCCGAATAACCGCATTCAACCCTGCACAGTCACCACCACTGGTCAAAATACCAATTCGTTTTCTATCTGGCATTCCTGATATTTAAATTACCTTAAATTACCTACGCTTTAATTTTTCTGCTTGATGGTTACTAAGAGATAAAAATTAAGCAAATTTCCATAAATGGATATGTATAGTCATTCCAATTAATTTTATAGAGATTGTATCCTGAATATAAGCAAACCCTAAAGACAATCTATCAATGGATTTATCACATAACTCTAACACTGCCAACAACCTCGAAGCTGCTTTTGGCGGTGAATCAATGGCAAATCGTAAATATTTGTTTTTTGCTGAAGTGACCAAAAAACTGGGGATGAAAGAACTTGCCAAACTGTTTAAAGAAACTGCTAATCAAGAAACCGAACACGCTTTTGCTCATTTTCGTTTATTACATCCCGAATTAGCTGTAGACGATCCTGCATCTTTAACTGAAGAACAAAAAAAAGCGATCGCTGCTCGTTGTTTAGAATTAGCCATTGAAGGAGAAACTTATGAATACACAACCATGTATCCCGAATTTGCTGAAGCTGCCAAACAAGATCGTGACAGTGATGCTGCGGCAGAATTTGAAGCTCAAACAGCAGAATCTAAAGAACACGCCCAAGATTTTCGTAAAGCTGCTCATAACTTCGGTTTACTTACCAGCATCGAACAACATCATGCAAGACAATATACCGATGCACTAAGCACTCTAGATGGCAAAACTGTCGTCAAAAAAGCTCCTAGTGAAGATCCAACTACTCAAAAATGGATTTGTCGTCAATGTTCGATGATTTATGATCCTGTTATCGGCGATCCTGATTCAGGAATTGCTCCTGGTACACCCTTTGCCGCTATTGCCGATGATTGGAATTGTCCGATATGTGGTGCAGAGAAAAAACTTTTTGTTCCCTATGAAGAACCTGCTGCTGCCTAGTAGTATGTCAACTATTAATTGATGGGTTGGGTTGAAGTAGCTAGGGAGAGTAGGGTATTTAGAAGAAGTATTAGGAAAGCTGCTTATGTATTCAAAAAATACATAATTGAATACATAAGCAGAGAATGTCACGACTTAGACTCCCAAATCATTTCATCGTCTTCATACAAACAGATTTGGCTAATTGTTATTGGTTTAGTAAACATTCCACTTAAATTACTAAACAAGTTATTGCTACTTCCCGACTTGTTTAGATCTAGCTTCAGAGCAATTTGCTTTTTATAGTCCGTATCTCCCCCTGGATAGATAACTGTTCCCTCACAAGCAACTTCAGTATAATAAACATCGTCTTCCACCTTGACTAGTTGCGATGGAGAATTGGGGCAATCATTAGAAACCGCTGATACAGATATATTTTCTGCTTGCTTTGGTTCAAGATTATAAACTACTCGTACCATAGCGTTTTCTAGTCCCCTTGCAGGAGAAGCTGATTTATTAACAATAGTTAGATTAATATCAGTAACTTGTTTACTTGCCATATTAGTCTGCGATTCTACATAGATTTCAGGTTGATTAACTTCAGGAAAAGATATCTCTTCTAGAGGCTCACCACCAAACTCAGAGTACATTTTTGCCAAAGCTCCTGTGAAACCTGCGTTATAGCTAACTCCTACTTCATTTTGTACCCAGTCATTGCGGTCATCTTTCCAATTGTCTTGCTCATCAGGACCGCCTACCAATGCACCTATCAAGAGATTACGATTATTTGTGGGCTTTCTCATACTATCTAGCCAACTGCCATGAGCAGTGCGATGGTGAGGATTCTGAGGATAATTGTCACCGTAACCAATCATATAGCTGCGTTGAGAAGGATTTTGACCCAAAATATAGTTAATCTGACTAACCCCAAAATCAAAATAGCGTTCGGCTTTAGTCCAATCTCCTTGAGTTTTTAACCAATCACTATAGATAAAAGCCAGAAAGCTGGTATTAGCAACTAAAGGTAACGAACCCCATTCAACTAAGAAAGCCAAACCTCCAGGGGTATAAGTAATTTTTTGGTCCTGATGACCCACAGTCCAGAAATCTAACCAAGCTTCAGCACGCTCTTGATATTCTATTTTGCCTGTTTCCATTGCCAACAAGACATAAATTCCATAAGATTTATCATCAAACTGATAGGTGTAGTTAAAGGGTTTAGACATTTTTTCGTATTCAGACTCGGAAATTTCGAGATATTCTCCTGAATAATCATTATTTTGGGCTTTTTTCGCTTTGTGCAACCAAATTGAACCCCATACCAATTCATCTTGGTCCCCATTAACTGAAGTATAGAAAGGCACTGCTTCTTTTAAACAGTCAGAATACTTACCACGATAACTATTAGCAAAATCAAACAGTTTTTCGGCTTTTTCTACTAACAAGTCGGCATATTCTGTATCGCCATTTTGCCGAAATAAAATAGAACTAGAAGCCAAAGCTGCGGAGGTTTCTGCTGCTAAATCTGTCCCAGGACAACTAGTGTCTATTTTATAGGCTGGTCTTTCCATTTCATAATGGACTACTTCTACTGATCCCCACCACTTGTGATCTTTCTTCCCATCAGCAACTTGTCCATAAAGAACATAGTTACCAGGAGTATCATCGGCAAAGGAATTGAGTAAATAATCTGTTGCCCACTTGATGTTTTGAGATAAATGAACTAACTGATCTGATTTTTGATAAGCATCGTAGTATTCAATTCCCCCCCAAGCTAAAGTCGTGACACTATATGCCATGGGATAATTAAACTTGACATTATCTCCTGCATCTAGCCAGCCTCCACTGAGGTCAACCCCTACATCTGCACCATCTTCTAGGGTTGCATCCCCCCGCCAAGGAAACCGATTCCACTCTGGCAGTTTTCCTGCTTGTTGTGCTTCAAAATACATGATCGATTTTTGTAGTGCTTCGCCATAATTTTCTGTACCTTGGCTAATTGTTGGTGCTGAGGTTACCACAATGATGACCAATGCCATTACCCCAGCTAAGATTTTGTTTAATTTACGCAGTTGTTTAAAGATTTTTTGACTAAAGTGAAGTATTAAATACATAGGCAACTATCTTAAAAGGAATAAATCACCAGGCTAACGTGTGGTTAGTAATAAATCCGATATGGTTATGGCGATTCTCATAGCTATGAAGTAGAGTCTATATCTTGGTTTTTGTTGGTTGTTAATTGTTAATGGTTGATTGAGCGTACCTCATGAGTCTGAGAATTGCTATATCTCGATTCTTACACCAAATTTTTGATTAATTGGTGAAGTTAGGGTCACCGTTACACCGCCGTGAAACGGAGTAGCGACCCCGCGCCGACGTAAGGCGCAAGGGAACGCGCTGCGATTCGGTGTCTGCGGTGACTGGTGTTCCCCAGTAAAGAGTAAAGAGTAAAGAAGATATTATATTGTCTAGTTAAAACTACAGTTTTGAATACGATCGCTGTTAAAGATTTATGCCTGATTTATATCTGATTTATATCTATTGTAAGTAGCTCGTTACAAGTAAAATAATTGGCTGAGATCGTCAATTTTCAGTTGTAATACTTGAAGTTTATTTGATACTCTTTCACATAGTTCAACCTGTTTGAGCTTACTTACTGGTGTGTACAAAAAAAATACTTTTGCTCAAATCTATAATTGTCTTATAATTCAAATTCAGGCTAAATTTAATTAGGAATAATTTACGGAAGAATTACAACGTTTTTAATTTTACGACTTTATTGATAACCTACTTACTCTCTAATCTAATAAAAAATAACAGGGACATTTTTTTTAAATATCCCCGCTTTATCTGTCTCGACAATTATTAATTAACCTTATATTAATTAACCTTAAAGTTTTTTCCCTAACAATTGATTAGTTAATTTGGGATCGGCGCGTCCACTAGTCTTTTTCATTACTTGTCCGACAAAAAAACCTTTGAGCTTAGTTTTCCCAGCACGAAACTGTTCTAACTCTTTGGGATGTGCAGCAATTACTTCATCAATGATTTTCTCAATTTCTTCTGTATCAGAAATTTGAATTAAGCCTTTTTTCTCGACTAAAGCTTTAGCTGAACCGCCTTTTGTTAATAATTCGGGTAAGATTTCTTTACCGATTTTGCCGCTAATTGTACCCTCGCTAATTAAACTAATTAACTCTGCCAGAATTTCGGGTTTTAGTTCAGTTTCTGTAATTTTGAGGTTATTGCTGTTTACATAAGCAGCAATATCTCCCATTACCCAGTTAGCTACTTGTTTGGTATCTGCACCAGCTGCGATCGCCGCTTCAAAATATTCGGCTACAGCGCGATCGTCTGTTAATACTCTAGTATCATAAGCTGATAAACCCAATTCCGACTCGTAACGGTGGCGTTTGGCTACAGGAAGTTCGGGTAATTCGGCTTTCCAGGTTTCTAGCTGTTCAGTTGATACTTCAATGGGAGGAAGATCTGGTTCAGGGAAATAACGATAGTCGCTGCTGCCTTCTTTAAGACGCATACTTTTTGTCCGCCCGCTACCTTCTTCCCAGAGACGAGTTTCTTGATAGATGAGTTCGCCGTTTTCGATCGCTTCAATTTGTCTTTCAATCTCATAGTCGATCGCTTTTTGGATCGCACTAAAGGAATTCATATTCTTGATTTCTACTTTAGTTCCAAATTCTTTTTGTCCTACAGGACGCACCGAGATGTTAACATCACAGCGTAACGAACCTTCTTGCATTTTCCCATCACTGATACCCAGATAAAGCATAATGCGACGCAATTCTTGGGCATATTCGGCTGCTTCTTTCCCAGAACGAAGATCGGGTTCGGAAACAATCTCTACTAAAGGTATACCTGCACGGTTAAAGTCTACCAGGGAATAAGTTGAACCATCAAGGCGATCGCTGCCACCATGGGTTAATTTTCCAGCATCTTCTTCCATATGCAGGCGAGTAATACCAATTTTTTTCCTAATTGGTTCGGTATTGGGTTTTTCGACGATTTCGATTTCAATCCAACCATGTTCGGCAATAGGAAGATCGAATTGAGAGATTTGGTAATTTTTGGGTAAGTCAGGATAAAAATACTGTTTGCGATCAAATTTACTATAGGGTGCGATCTGACAGTTGAGAGCTAATCCCGCTTTCACAGCATATTCTAATACTTTTTCGTTTAAGACCGGAAGCACTCCTGGGTATCCCAGGCAAATTGGCGAGATATTTGTGTTTGGGTTATCACCATCGAATTTAGTTGATTCGCGACTAAATATTTTAGTTTCTGTACTTAGTTGACAGTGAGTTTCTAATCCAATTATTGCTTCGTACTCTGTCTTGG
>JASJDX010000109.1 GCA_030064975.1 Pleurocapsa sp. MO_192.B19 | reverse complement strand
TAGCAAAGGCTGCTGCAACCACAATAATTGGAATTTCATCAATCGAACGTACAGTTAATTCTCCGGCAATTTCACATCCATTTAGGGAACTGTAGCGAACGCGCAAATCAGCAATGGGTTCTCCTGTGACAATTCTTTCTTTTTCAAGGGTAATATTTGCCCCCATGAGGTTTAAAACATCTAAAATCCCCGATCTGGTGGGGTTAATACCAACATTGGTTAGGACTAATTCTGAATCAGGAATAATTGAAGCAGCTACTAACCAAAAGGCTGCCGAACTAATATCTCCAGGAACTATAACCGATTGTCCTTGCAGATTGTTACCGCCAGTGATGGTAACGCTATTGGTTTCGGAGTCAGTTTTAAGATCTGCACCAAAGGCTTTCAGCATTCTTTCGCTATGATCTCTTGATAAAGCAGGTTCTGTTACCGTAGTTTGTCCTTCGCTCATTAATCCCGCTAAGAGAATACAGGATTTGACTTGAGCCGAAGCTACGGGTGAATAATAGTGAATAGGACGTAATTTACTGCCTTTAATCGCTAAAGGAGCTAAATTGTGATTTTGTCTGCCCCAAATTTCTGCTCCCATTTGAGTTAAGGGTTTAACTACACGGGACATAGGACGAGAACGCAAAGAGCGATCGCCTGTTAGGGTAAAGAAGCAGTTGGGTTGAGCTGCTAAAATACCCAACATCAACCGCATCGTAGTCCCTGAGTTACCAGCATTCAGAAGATCGAACGGTTCTTGTAGTTGTCCTAAACCTCCTTGGATAATGATTTCGTCACCAGTAAGGTCGGAAATATCTGCACCAAGAGAGCGCAGACATTTAGCAGTACTAATTACATCTTCTCCTAGAAGCAGTCCTCGAATTCGAGTTTCTCCCCGTGCTAATGCACCTAACATTAGGGCGCGGTGAGAAATAGATTTATCTCCTGGAATTGATAGCGAACCTGTTAAAGCAATTCCTGAAGCGGGAGGTTGAATAGTTAAGTCAGTTTGATTTTTAAAATAGATTGGATTGATGGTCGGGTTAAGCATGGCTTTTGACTTTTAAATATGAATGAACTATGTTCCTCTTCTCTCATAGCTATGTTGAAGAGTAACTATGAGGACTTTTTTATCCCAGAACCAATTTTGACCAGATGAGCTCACAGAGTACAACCAATGGCTTCAGCTTTTAACAACATTACCAACTCGTCTATTGGCCATAAACAAGATTATGGCAACGATTAATAGCAAAACTCCTACTAAGCTGTAGGTATAACTTAACCCCACTACATCGGTTACAGGTTGACTAGCAATTGGAGAGAGAAATTGACCTAAGAAAAAGAAGGTGGTTAAACCACCCAAAGCTCTACCTCGTAAACTATTAGGAACTGAGGTAGAAAGCCAGACGTTGAGGTTGGGCATCAGCAAACCAAAACTTAAACCGGTGACAATTAAGCCGAGTAAGACTATTTGATAACTAACCGCATTGCCAATAATAAGATAGCCAATCGCAGCTACACCAAAAGCAACGATTGTAATTGTGACAAAACTCAAATGTTCTTTAACAAAACCATATCGTAGAGAAGCGATCGCACCAGCTAGAGTAGAAGCAGCAATCGCTAATCCGCTAGCGGTTGCATTAGAATTACTGAGGTTTTGTAAATAAAATGGTATCTGTACGGGAATAGTATAAAAACCGATCATATACAATAGAGCAATGCCGTAAATAAGCGTTAATAATCTCAATGGCATTTTATCCCTGTATATTGTTTCATTCCCCTCAATATTCTTTTCTAGGTTACGATTTGGTTCGTACAAAGTTAGAACTATCGCTACTAAAATACCTAAAGCTGACAGATAAATTAGAAAAGGAAAACGCCAATTAAGATCGGCAATAAAACCCCCAAGAGACAAGAAAATAACTCCACCCAACCCCATGAAAGCAGCTTGCAAACCCATAAAGTTAGCTCGTTTTTGTCCTGTATAGTAATCGGCAATTAAGGTTGTCACCCCAGTCATGATTCCCGCTACTGACAGTCCTAGTAAAGCACGACCGATCAGAATAGTTACCAAAGAGTTTAAGATAAAACCCGAACTGCCAGCGACACCATAAAGTAATGATGAACCAACTAATAGAGGTTTGCGACCGACCCTGTCTACTAATTGACCCGAAACCAGCCCGCCGATGGTAATAAACAAAGCGGGGACTGTAAGAACTAATCTAACCCAATACTCAACATTTTCTGTATTGGCAAAATGATCCTGCATTGCTGGTAATGAAGGGGCTATTGTTGCTCCCGACATTACAGTTAGTGTACTCGTTAATAATAAAGTTAGCTTAATTGATAAAGAATTAGAGTTATGTTGGCTCATTAATTATTCTCAAGAGGTTTTCCGTCAATACAGGGAAAGTAATATATCAATTCTCTGGCAGAAGGCAGGACAAATGCTTTTAACTAAGGTTCAGCATCATATCTCAGCGACTGGATGTCTCGTGAAGGGGCAGATTTAGGGGTAAACGTTTCAGGTCGCGCTCCCTGGTGACAGCTTCGCTGATACTGTTGGTCAAAGTATTTTAGATGAAATCAATAGTAATACAGAAACGAGAAATCTTTACTTTGGCGATTAGCAATACTTGTTGTAAGATGCTTCGTAGCACATTCGCCAACAGTATCTTCGCTAGTTTCACCCTATCTAGTTGGGGGTTGAACTTCAGAGAAAACAGCCCCCAATGGTTGTTCTGTAAAAAATTGCAGTTTCCAGGTAATTCCTGCATTTTATATTTTTGCCGCTTTTCCTTTAAAGGCTTGAGTTTGACTTCGCTTCTGTCTGTGCCACTTGCTGCTTTACCCCGATTACACTGTCAGGATTCAAAGAAATTGAGTCAATTCCTGCTTTGACTAAAAAAGCGGCAAAATCAGGATAATCCGAAGGAGCTTGACCACAAATTCCTACTTTTCGTCCATGTGCGTGAGCTGTTTTAATCAGGCGCATAATCATTCGCTTGATTGCTAAATCCCGCTCGTCAAATAATTCTGCTAAGTTTTCCGAATCTCTGTCTATGCCCAACACCAACTGAGTTAAGTCATTAGTCCCAATCGAAAAACCATCGAACCTTTGGCAAAATTCGGCAGCTAATTCCACATTTGAGGGAACTTCGCACATAACATAAACTTGTAAGCCATTTTCTCCCCGCCGCAGTCCGTTTTCTGCCAAAACTTGTAACACTCGATCGGCTTCTTGCAGGCGACGACAGAAAGGAATCATGATAATTACATTATCCAAACCAATTACCTCCCGCACCCGCTTAATTGCTTGGCACTCTAAATCAAATCCTTCTCGATAACGAGGACTATAATAACGAGCAGCGCCGCGAAATCCCAGCATGGGGTTAGCTTCTGATGGTTCAAATTGTCGTCCCCCAATCAGATCGGCATATTCATTAGTTTTAAAATCGCTCATCCGCACAATCACTGGTTCGGGATACTGGGAGGCAGCGATTTTAGCAATTCCCTGCGTCAACTTATCGACAAAATATTGCTTTTTATCTTGGTATCCTGGCGTTAGCTGCTGAATTTGCTGCTTGGCTTCTCGATCTCTGAGCTGCTCAAAATGAACTAAAGCCAGGGGATGAATCTTAATCAGACTATTAATAATAAATTCCATCCGCGCTAAACCAATCCCGTTAACTGGTAACTTCCACCATTTGAAAGCTGCGTCAGGACTGGCAATATTCATCATGATGCGAGTCTTGGTTTCTGGGATACCTTTTAAACTGACTTCTGATTGCTCGTAGTCTAAAATACCATCATAGATGTGTCCTCGATCGCCTTCGGCACAGGAAAGGGTAATTTCCTGATGCTGCTGCAATAATTGGGTTGCCCATCCTGTGCCGACAACAGCCGGAACTCCCAATTCACGACTGATAATAGCAGCATGACAGGTGCGTCCTCCAGAATCAGTGACGATACCAGCAGCACGTTGCATTACGGGAACCCAGTCGGGGTCGGTCATTTTGGTCACTAGAATTGCCCCAGCTTCAAATTGATCGATCTGCGCTGCACTTTCAATCAAACAAACTTTACCTGTAGCGATCGCTGTTCCCACACTCAATCCAGATAATATAGGTCGATCTGACTGCTTGAGTTTATAAGTTTGGAGAATACCTTGTCTCTGGCGAGACTGAACGGTTTCTGGTCTCGCCTGAAGGATAAATAACTCTTCTGTAATACCATCTTTTGCCCACTCAATATCCATTGGTTGACCATAATGTTCTTCAATGCGATTTGCCCACCGAGCTAACTGTAAAATTTCCGCATCTTCAAGAATAAAAGATTGGCGTTCAGAACAAGAGGTTTTCACTTGACGAGTTTGTCGATCTATTCTGTCAGCATAAATCAGCTTTTTTTGCTTAGAACCAGCGGTTTTCTCGACAATAGGTTGCAGACGAGGTTGATTCAACAGGGGTTTGAAAACGCGAAACTCATCTGGATTAACAGTCCCCTGAACCACATTTTCCCCTAATCCCCATGCACCTGTAATCAAAATAATGTTATCGAATCCCGTTTCTGGATCGATGGAAAACATCACCCCAGCACTAGCTAAATCTGACCGTACCATTTTTTGAATCCCGATGGAGAGGTCTACTTCTAGATGGTCAAAACCTTGGGTATGACGATAGCTAATAGCGCGGTCTGTAAATAAAGAAGCATAACACTGGCGGCAAGCTTCGAGAATTTCGGCAACACCTCTAACATTGAGATAAGATTCCTGTTGACCAGCAAAACTGGCATCGGGTAAATCTTCAGCAGTAGCACTACTTCTGACTGCAACGTCTACTCGATCGGTATTATAGAAGCAACATAATTCATTATAGACATCAGTAATTTCAGTTTGAATTGCCTCTGGGAGAGGAGACTGGTAAAAGAGCTGACGAATGAATTTTCCAGCTTGTTCGAGAGTAATGTTCCCCTGTTCGAGATCGGTGAGGTAGTAGGTAATTTTTTCAGTCAGGTTATTGGCTTTAAGGTAATCTCGATAAGCTTCCACTGTGATAGCAAAACCATGGGGAATCTGAATGCCTTCTTGTTTGAGAGTTTGCATCATTTCTCCTAAAGAAGCATTTTTTCCGCCGACAAGGGGAAGGTCTTTGAGGCTAAGGCTTGTCAAAGAACGAGTGTAGACATTAGCATTAGCGGTTTGGGTATAAGAATTGGCTTTTGTAGTGTGCATAAGTAAAAATTATTAATTTTCATCGAGCCACTCGCTAGAAGTTGGTTATCATTGGAATTTTAGGTGGGAATCACCTTCTTTAAAAGCAGGAGCTTGCTATTTCTGTCTTAAAAAGGGTAGTATTACTACTCTTACCAAAGCCGAGCAGTTAAAGAAGATTTTCTTTATGGTTGGGTTCGCCTTGAAGAGTTTGGCAGGCAACAGCAATAACATGGTATCGATCTTAGACAAAAGTGAAAGCAGAATCGTTAATACTTAGATCGGAATCGACATTCTCCAATACAGCAATAGTCTCTCCTGTGGCAGAAACGCCAGGATCGTAGATTAGTTTGGCATCAATAGTTTCTGCGCCAGAAGTAAAGAAGTCTAAGCTATAAAAATCTGCTGACCCCTGGAGTTGAATTGTATCTAGATTAGAATCAAAATCAGTAATTAGTGCAAAATCCTCATCTCCAGCCTTAAAATTATCGCGATCGTCATAGAAGACCTGGTTCTCATCTGCTAAAACAAAAGTATCATTATTTGCTCCACCAGTTAAGGTATCCAGTTCACCAGTACCAAAGTTTGAGGAGAAACTACTAGGATCTATCCCAACTAATAGATCGTTATTGCTGTCACCATTAAGGCTATCATTACCGCTACCGCCAATGAGAGTATCATTTCCTGCCAGAATATCATTGCCATCGCCTCCCGAAATATGATCGCTACCACGAGATTCTTGAGTTGCCGCAACAATACTCAGCACTTCTGGAACCTCTGAAAGGGATTTTTGAGCTTGATTTGCCAATAAATTATGAGAGCGAACAGTAGGATGAAGGGGATTCCAAAATACAAATTCATCAGGATTGGTTGCGTTCGTATCTAAAAAAGCTTCTGTGACATTAGAAAACCCAAAGTTAGCAGGATTTTCTATAGCTTGATTAAGAGCTGAATACATATCAACCTGAATAATATTAACGTCTGAATTTTGTTCGACTTCTTCCAAAGCTGTTTCTAAAGTTGCATTATGATCTTGGGTCGCTTGTGCAAATCTTTGCTGAAGTTCAGGAGAACCATTGAGAGCGGGAACTGCACTTAAATCAAAAAGATTAGGTATCATAATATTTTTTGCCCCCGCATCAGTTAACTGATCGATTCTTGTTAATAACTTGGTAGCGGGTATATCAAATTCCGTTTCCGTCAGACCTAAGCTTAAATCAAAATCATTACCACCTCCCCAAACCACATAAAGTGCATCGGGATCGACAACGGGATTTTCGGCGACAAACTCATCAATTTGTGTTTGGATTCCAGGTAAAGGAAGTAAGTTATCAGGTAAAACATCTGTTCTCGAATTGAGAATATTATCGGTTTCTGTTGTTGCACCTCCATAGGCAACATTATTTTCAGGATTAATCTCTAAACCCAACTCATGAGTTAAAGTTTCAATCCAAGTTACTCCATTGGTAAAACGTCCTTCAAAATTTTGAAATTCTGGAAAAATACCGTTAGTCAGTTCAAACAAATTTCCATCATCAGAAAAACTATCTCCAAAGACATAAACATCGTTAAAAAGTTTTCCAGGAAGAAAACCTTGATATTGACCGACTGTAAGATAGTGATCGAGGGGACTATTGGCTGTCCCATTGGCGATTGCTTCGGTAACTTCTGGATATTGAGAAAGATAAAAATCCTTATCAAAGATTTGGTCGATAGTAGTACTCATCGAAAATTTCTCTTTACTACTACCGCCAATGAGAGTATCATCTCCTCCATTGCCTGCTAGAAAATCATTGCCATCGCCTCCTAGAATGCGATCGCCCCCTGCACCACCAAGAATACTATCATCGCCATCTTCTCCTAGAAGGCGGTCTGATTCACTACCACCATTGATAGTGTCATTACCATTACCAGCCAAAATATCATCGCTACCATTATTGCCATTCAAGCTATCATCACCATCGTTTCCAGAGATATTATCGTCACCTTCTTGACCGCTAATAGTATCGCTGTCTTGACCGCCTGAAATTAAGTCATCTCCGCTACCGCCTAAAATCAAGTCCCTGCCACTGAGACCTTGAATAATATCATTACCTTCTAAACCAGAAATGAAATCATCTCCATTACTACCAGTCAAAACATCATCGCCATCAATATCTGTAACGATAAGACCATTTTGACCATCGAGTTCGGAAAGTTCTGCCTGATTTGAAGTTAAACCTGTATAAGACCCCTCGCTTGGATCTTTCAAAATTATGTCCTGAGTTTGTTCTCCTAAGATAGAAGGAAGAAAGATGGTTTTTTTCATATCTCCCTCTCCGAAATAGATGGGAATATCCAGTTCATCGCCCAAACTGAGGGTAACATTAGCAGCCTCATCAGGTTCTCCCGTTCGGACAATAGTAACTTCGTTATCCGTATATTGTTGACTGGTAAAAATAAACGTACTAGGATTGAACAATCCGTAATCGGGGGCTGCTGCTAGAAGATCGGCTGGATCGAAAGATGTCGGTTTTGTATCGGGAAAGTTTGGGTCAAAGTCCTCAGCTACTCGAGGGTCGCTAAAAAATCTTTCAATATTTCCAATTGCTGTGGGGTCATCTGGATCGGGTTGATAAAATAGTAGTACCCTGACTGGTTCGGAGGAGTTGTTTTTGATGGAATGAAGTTCTTCTATAGGACTGAACTTTAAAGTTCCAGGAGAGCCTTGAATCAGATTGTCATCTAACTGTAGATCGGGATGTCCATCGACGACGTAAAACCACTCGGACTCAAGATTATGCAAATGAAGAGGCGTACCGTCATTGGGAAAAAGTGTTGCATCGAATAAGCTAAATTGACCACCATTTTGCTCGGCGGGATTGATGAAACTGAGACGCCCACTTGGAACCCAAAGCGTTTTTACTTTGGGGTCGTCTAGAGGATCGGGTAAGGTTTCTGTTTCCGCCTGTTCAATATACTCCATCAACTCTGGTGGAATTGGAGGTAATTCTGTCGAATTAGTAGTTTTCATTTTTAAAACATCCTTAATCAATATTGTTTAATGTTGTTTAAACCCAGCAGCAACTTTTCCGTCACGAACGAGTAAGGGGACGATCTGTTTGGGTCGGTATCTCTTCAAAGATTGCTGTCTCAGGTAAAATCGACTCAGTTTTCCATTTTCGCAGTTGCTTCTTGAAGGCATCAGCATCAAGAGTGGCAAGATCGAATGCGACATAAGCGTCTGGGCGTATTATAATAACGCGACCAGTTCTTGAGCCGAGTTTGTTCTCGAAATCACCGCGATAATCTACTAGGGTGTTTGCTTGAAAGTTGTGCAACTCTGGCAAACCGCTGTTTAAAATGACGTGAGGTTTAATTATGTTATTGGCATTATCAAGTATTTGGTCGATCTCTTTACGTGCGGATTGAGCTTGATTTGGATCGATGAAAATGAGAAGTGTATAACCAGAAAAACTCAATAGTCTATAGAGCTTAACCTTTTCATGTTCGGCATTCATTAGCTCTATATCGGGTATACGAGTGCCAGCAAGTTTACCCGACCCAGTCTTGTAGCGGACTCCCAAACCCGAGAGAGTTGTGGTGATTTTTCGCTGCACAGGTGGGAGCGGAATAAGGATGCTTAACAGAGCTTGGCGCAGCTTTCTTAACAGAGTTTGGCGTATAAGTAAGCTGCGTAACAAAAGGTTACTAACGCGCAGTGCTCGTTTGCCGAGTGGGTATCGTTCCGAATTGTAGGTGTTAAGCAGTGCTTCTGGTGCTTTCCCCTTGATAACGAAAGCCAGTTTCCAACCAAGGTTGAAGGCATCCTGGATGCCAGTGTTCATGCCTTGACCACCAGCAGGACTATGAGTATGGGCGGCATCACCACTGAGGAAGACGCGACCGACTTGGTACTGAGGCACAATACGCAGGGAAGAACCCCAACGTGTTAGCCATTTCGGGTCGGTTAGCTCAACCTGCTTTTCCAAGATTGCACCGATTGATTCCTGTAACTCTTCGAGATTGAGATCGCGGGTTTCGCGATCTCCCTGATAATTGCGATCGATGGTCACGATCCGATGGGAACCGTCTTTGAAAGGCACGATGAAACCTAGTCCGCGATTGCTGAAGTGTTGCTCTGTACCACCCTCGGCATGATGACCGTGCAAACGGACATCGCCTAAAAAAGCAGTCCAGCCATAGCGATAGCCCTTAAAAGGCAAATCTAACATTTTTCGCACCGTGCTATGTACTCCGTCTGCGCCGACGATGAAGCGCGAATTGATTTCAAACGCCCCTCCCTCGGCACGTTCGACTGTGCTGCACACGGAGTTCTCAGTGTCAGAGAACTCCCTCAGCGTACATCCTCGCTCAATTTCGACACCAAGTCTGTTGAGATAGCGTTCGAGGATTTCTTCAGTCTCAGCCTGCGGCAGGACGAGAATATAAGAAAATGGCGTGTCGAGCTTATGCGCATTAGCTCGAAGCGGCTTTTCCAAGTTCGCGCTAAATTCGATGCCTGGCGAAGTATAGCCACGGCGAACCATTTCGTCTGCGACCCCCAAGATATTCATTAACTCAAGCGTGCGAGCATGCATTACCAGCGCTTTGCTGTGCGATGAGGGTTTGGTACGGCGCTCGATGATTCGCACGTTAACGTTACGACGGGCAAGTTCAATGGCAACAGCCATTCCCGTAGGACCAGCACCAATGACCAAAACGTCTATTTCACTCATGATTTTTCTCCTGTGCTATTGTTGATTAATATTTCTTACATTGGTAGTGGGGCTGGTACTGTTATCCCTTTAGCAACAGCAGGTCGAGTGGCGATCTGGTCGTGCCATGCTATCAGATTAGGAAACTCATCAAAGCTAAAACCCATGCGCTTTGCAGTATATATCCAGCCCCAATGTGCGATATCCACAATTGAGTATTCATCGCAGATGTATTCCCGTTCTTTGAGTCGCCTTTCGAGAACACCATAAAGTCGGTTAGTTTCTTTGGTATATCGTTCAATAGCGTAGGGAATTTTTTCCGAAGTCACCAACGCAAAGTGAGCTCTTTGTCCCAACATCGGTCCGATAGAAGCCGCTTGAAAGAATAGCCACTGGATCGCTTCCCACCGCGCTTTGCCCGATGATGGCATTAAACGTCCTACTTTATCAGCTAAGTAAAGAAGGATTGCACAGGACTCAAAGACTGTCTGTCCTATATCGTGGTCAATGATTACCGGAACTTTGGCATTCGGGTTCAATGCCAGGAACTCATCTTTAAACTGTTCTCCTTGGCGAACATCGACTACTTTGACGGTGTATGGCAGATTTAGCTCTTCGAGACAAATAGAAATTTTGTGACCATTGGGAGTATTGTGAGTATACAAGTCAATCATTAGAAACTCCTGCTGTGTTGTTCGTTTACTGTGCAATTTAGAGAAATAGAGTGATTAAATTGAGTTAGAGCGGTCAAGAGTAAAGCACTCTGTTGGCGAGTCAAGTTGGGCGAGTCAAGTAAAGAGAAAGAAACTCAAACTGTTACGATCGAATCTTGTCGGCGAGCAGCATCGCGCACAGTTGATAAATATTTTTGAGACCCACGGTCAACAGCTTGACCGATGACCTCTATTTCCTGCATCAACACTTGATATTGATTTGGCGTTAGAGACTGAGGACCATCCGAGAGCGCTTTGGCAGGATTGGGATGGACTTCGATCATTAACGAATCTGCTCCAGCAGCGATCGCCGCTTTTGCCATAACGGGAACGTATTCAGATTTACCCGTACCATGACTGGGATCGATCATGATTGGTAAATGAGTCAGCGATCGCAAGACGGGAATAGCTGAAAGATCGAGTATATTTCTGGTATATTGGCGATCGAAAGTACGAATACCTCGCTCGCACAGAATCACATTAGGATTACCTGCTGCCAAAATATACTCGGCAGACATGAGCCAATCCTTAATTGTGGCGGACATACCTCGTTTTAGCAAAATAGGCTTTTTTTGAGCTCCTACTTTTTTTAGCAGTGAGAAATTCTGCATATTACGGGCGCCGATTTGAATGATGTCAGCAACCTCAGCAACTTTTTCGAGTTCGTCTGAATCCATAAGTTCGGTTATAATACCCAAGCCTGTAGCCTCACGAGCTGCTGCCAGAAGTTTCAAGGCACTCTCCCCATGTCCTTGAAAAGAGTAGGGAGAGGTACGGGGTTTGTAGGCCCCGCCACGTAGGAACTTAGCACCAGACGCTTTTACTCGCCGAGCTGTTTCTATAATCATTTCTTCGTTTTCTACCGAACAGGGTCCTGCGACGGAAACGATGGGACAGTTTTGACCAAAAGCTACAAATCCATTTGGCGTTGAAACAAATACCTCACTCGGCTCTCCATAACGGAATTCTCGACTAGCTCGTTTAAAGGGCTTATCTATTGACAAAACCTGTTCAATAAAAGGGCTTAGCTGTTGGATTTGTCCAGGATTGAGAGTTTGTGTATCGCCAATCAATCCAATTACAGTATTATGCTTGCCAACAATTTTTTCTGGTGTAATGTTCTGGCTTTGTAGTTCTTGATTAATTTTTTCAATTTCAGAGGAAGGAGAGCCTTGTTTCATAACTACAATCATTGATTTAAATCTCCGTTGTTTTGGATATTGTTTGAAAATTACGGCGTTGGCTAATGCCAATAGTTTGAGTTATATTTATCCTTCTGGATATACACTTTTGCTTGGTACATCCAGTAATAAATTGCGGAAAATAGGACAAATACAAACAGAGAAGAGTAGATTAAAGTAGCGTTGAGAGGAATAAGGAGCAAGGAACTGACTAATTCGATCGAGATGAGTCCGATCAGTATCCTGACAATGGTTTTTCGCTTCAATAAACTGCATAGTATCGCACCTATCGGCGCACCGACTACAACCACAGGTACTGCTGCTAGCCAATAGTCAAGTATAGACTCGACAAAGTCACCTATGAAATATTTATGAAGGATCAAGCCCGCCATAGCATTAACAGCCATCAAAATTACCGACGTCGAAGTGCTAATTTTTTCGCACATACCAAACAAAAGTACTAAGACAGAAAAACCAAAAATGTCCATACCGCTGCCTACTAAACCGCTGACGATTCCTCCCCAAAATCCCGCTACTAGTGATATAACTCGTTCTCGATTTCTCCAAAATGAGATAGCCAATTTTGGTCTTCTTGTTTGATTTAAAGCGAACAAAACGACAGCAAAGCTACTAACCATCGTCGTAAAGGAAATTTTGATTACATCTGAAGGCAAAACAGGCGCTAAAAAGACCGAACCTAAGATGATACCGAAAACACCTCCAAGACTTGCCCAACGGATGAACCGCCATTCGACCTTAGTACCCATTGCTACGATGGTTACTGAAGCCGCGCTCATACCGACACTTTGAATGGCTAAAGAAAACACCTTGGCATCATGTGGAGAAACGTGAAGCACCTTAGTAAAAACTGGAAAGGCTACTGCTCCCCCACCCATGCTTGTGCCGCCAGCCACAATAGAGCCAAAAACCATAGTTACAGCAGCCTCCCAGTTAGCCATTAAATTAGAAAATGCTCGACTAGGACCAGTTGTAATTAGCCATACAGTCCATACCGTTATAGCGGCTAGAACACTAACACGAATAAAGTGTCGAGAAAACAAAGTGTTGGCGACAAGGTAAAAAAAATTGTAAGTTAATTGGCTCTGGCTGTTTATTTTCCCTTTAGTTATTCGCCGAGCTTGTTTTTTCTCGAGCATAGTTATTCTCACGTTGGTTGAAGTTTTTAGTTTTTGATTAGCAAAGAGTGCTGAAAATCACCATTAACCAAACGTTGTTGAATTAAAGGATGAAATATTTCAGATTAGGACAAGCGAGCTAATGCAGACATGGAATGATTAACTTAAAAAAGTCCAATCTTACGTTAGGATAGCTTTTAGCAAAAATAGCTTTCAGGAAACTTTTCCGTAATCACCATGGTCAGTTTTTTTTGAGAGAACACAGAGTAAGTACGGAAAAACAAATTTTCCTTGGGGTCAATAGAGAAATAATTTGACAATCTATTAGCTGGCTCTTTGCCAGAATCTATGATTTCTTTGTAAGTTTCAACTTTTTGCTCTGACCAGAGTTTACCGATTGGTGTCTTGCTGTTTAATAATTTATCTCTAAATTGTTGCTCCAGGTTATCAATGAAAATACGCGAATTAGCATAGATAAAGTTACGACAGCTAATTTTTCCTTGAAGCAGGACTTCTCTTGTGAGAACTTTTTCTTCTTGATTCGATCTGATGTTCGGCAATTTAGGCTCTATCTTTTCTAAATATTCTGATAGCTTAACTAATTGAATAGGCTCAGATAAGTGAGTTTCTAAAAGGCGTGTGATCGAGCCATTAGTTCTCAACAAAATCTTTTGAAAATCACTTAATTCAGATGCTTCAGCCTGACTGGTAAGCATTTGTAAATCAGTTTTCATGGTAATGTTTCTCTATGTTGTAGATCAGTGAAACTTTTGATGAATGATTTGGGTGGTTACTTTAAATATTTAGCCATTACTCGAAATTTAAACCCTAAAGCCTAAAACTGAGATCTTGCACCTAATATGTATTTAATCTGTGCTATGAGGGTAAGGGGTAAAGGTTAAAGGAAAAAGGGTGTTAAATTGATTACCAAGCTCAAAATATTTAGTTTTTTTGTACTGGTGCAAGATGTGAGTAAAAGCGGGGTTTAACTATAATTTTGTAATCCTTGGGAAATACGAAGGGTCCCGGAAATTCAGCTTCAAAACTCAATTCCTCTCCAGGAACTTGTTCAAATTTGCATTTACGCAGCAGGTTCGCCAAAAATGCAAAGATTTGGAAACGTCCTAGATATTCTCCCAAGCATCTTCGCGGTCCGATGCCAAACGGATAGAACTTATCAAGGAGATCTTTTCTCAGTTTGCCGTTTTCATCCAAAAACCGATATGGGTTAAATTGTTCTGGATCTTTCCAACTACGCTCATCACGGGTCAGACTGTAATAATTGACAATCAGAGGAGTGTTTTTAGGAATAAAGTAATTCCCTAGGGTAGTGTCAGTAGTAGTAGCGTAATTTACGGCAGGTATAGTTGTAGTGGAAGAATGGCGCAAAATTTCGTTGATGCAAGCTTCCGTAAATGGCAATTTGCTGCGATCCTTAAAGGATATTTTTTGTTCTCTGCCAACTACCTCATCAAGCTCTTCCTGGATTTTAGTCTGAATTTCTGGGTAGGCAATCATATAAAGCAGCCCCCATCTGAGTATAAAATTCGGTAGCTGTGTACCCGCCGCTAGGAATTGAATCAAAGAGCCTTTGACAATATCATTTTCGTTCAAGTTAAGTCGCTTTTTCTCTGATTCAGTTAGTTCATCGCTAGCTTTTAACAATCCATCTGTGATATCTCGCAAATTTTCTGGCTCAAAAGATTCTCGATGCTGCTCGATATTTTTTTCAATATAGTTTTCTACAGCACTCAGTCCCTTAAGAAAAGCCCTTATTGTTTTGAGGTTGAGGAACGCATACATTGGCAGCCACAATTTAGGAATAACGCTCATGATTACTCCTGTCAGAAGACCGTGGGGAAGCCTTCTAATAGAATAGGCAGTCTCAACAAAATCGATGTCTTCGGGAGTGTTTGTTTTGCTAAACACTAGCCTTTGCATAAAATTCATGCTGGCTAGGGGAATATGTAATTCAGGGTTAAAAGGTTGACCATCAGAGTTTAAGAACTTATTTACCAAGCCCTCTGCTTCTTCTGTGATCCAATCCTCATGTATGTCTGACTTCCCCGCCAAAAAGGTATGCATTACCTGCATTAAAATATCACGATGTTTTTTCCAAGCTTCGCCGCTTTTTAGCTCCAGAAATTCAGATTGAGGTGGCTGCTTGAAAACGTCGAAATCTGCCCTATTATTAAAGGTATCCTGCTGCTTAACTAAGGCTTCTTTGATTAGATTATACTCATTGAGTACAACAAAATTCCTAGCACCTACACGCATTTGAAAAATATCACCGTGCTTGAGGGCTAGTTGATTCAATGCCAAATGAAAGTGTTGATTCAGAAAGGGTCGCATACCAGCCAGGGAAACCGTCGGCAATTCTGAATGAGTAATTTTGTTGGGCTTTGTAGAGACTGTTTCTTGATAAAACATAGTTAGTTTACGGATGAAGTTGATACGATTATTCCTAGTAAAATGACTTCCAATTTTCAGAAACTTTTAAGAGCAGTAAATCGAATTTTGGGAATCACATTTTTGAATGCATAAATTACACGTCCTTTAAGACCAGCTTTGACGATATGAGTAGGTTTACTCACAGGTAGCTTCATCAGCAGCTGTTGAGCTAAGGATTCTTTATTGCCAGGCCCTTGGAGTCGAAACTGAGTAGCTTGGGTGGCACCGTATACCATGCGAAGCCAGATGCGGGGATGCAAGAAAAAGTATTTCCACAATGGAGGCTCACAGCCAATCAAACCAGCCATATCATCTATGTAGCGATGATAGTCCACCAAGCTTCGTACCCGATGAGCATTATGCTCAAACTGTTCTAAGTTGGTAGCTCGATCTATACATGCAATTCTCTCCATTTCTGCTGGTTTAGGAAGAGTTCGTTTCCCTGTACAGATCATGGCAAAAAACCTCGCCTGCATTTCCATAACGGGAAACTGGCTGCCGAAGCTAGGGCGTGCCCAGCCAATCCAAACTATTTTGTCACGATACTTTGAATGAAACATGTGTTTGTAAAGACTACGAGGGTCAGTTTCCTTAATATCTTCTGGAAGGAAAGGCACAGAGTTTTTGTAGCCAGTAGAAAAAACGACCTCATCTATATCTGTGAGAGTTTGCCCGTCTGCCGTAATTAATGTCCTTCCGCCATCTTCGACCTTTACTATTTCACCAATTACTTTACAGCCATGGTGTACGATCGCTTTGGGCAATGAGAAAGTTTTAGTTCCGTATGTACCCCAGACTCCCTTTTTAGCAGTAATCTTTTCATTAAGTTCTACGGCCGTATCATGGACTGGATCTTTCTGGCTCAACTCAGCTTGACAAATGGCTTGGCTCAGAGTCGCTCCATAATCGCGAGGAAGACCCCAAACCCCTCGATGGGTTGAAACATCGGCAGCATATATGCCTCTTCTGCGGGGTGCTACCCAGCCAGTGGTACTACGAAGACTCACCCAACTGTTTTTGGCTACGCGGGATGTTTCTAGAGCTACGTCCGAGCCAGACTCACCTCCCCCAACTATTAACACGTTCTTACCTGCAAATCTGTCAGCATTACGGTACTGCCTCGAATGGGAGTACTCAACGTTAGTTAATAAGTCTTTCCAAGCTGGATATTTAGGGGTAGCGTTGTTTCCAATTGCCAGTGCAACTCGTTTTGAGAACAAAGTCTCTCCAGAGGCAAGCTGAATCTGCCAGCCTTCACTACCTTGACGAGTCACAGTCACTACTTGGGAATTGAAACGGATGCGATCGAGAACCCCAAAATGTTCGGCGTATCTCTTCCAATAATCAACTGCTTCAGCTTTTGTCCAGAACTTATGTTGGTTTCCATCGCCGAGCCAGAAATCCGAAAACATACTGATCGTAGCAGAAGAAGTCAATACTAAATTATCGTAAGTATTGGCAAAAACGCCTCCAACACCAGAAGCTTGTTCCAAACACACAACATCGCTCAGACCCTGCTCTAATAATTCTTTAGTGCAAACCAGACCTCCAGGTCCTGCTCCAATCACAATGCAATCTAACATGGGAGTTTACCTCTTTATTGCTAAGTTACTTACTAGACCAATTGCTCAATCTTTAGGACAAATTCCTTGACCTTGGAAACTGAGGGTCGTCGGAGAGCGCCTTGGATGGATTGGGGTGAACCTCGCTCGATCCATCCAAGGCATCTGATATGCTCCAGCCGCGCGCGCAGCTTTTGCCATTACTGGGACTAACTCTGCTTGCGCTGTCTTTCTACAATCATTTGCTCGTTTTCCACTGAACAGGGTTCAGCTATCTAGACTTCGGGGTGGTTTTGTCCAAAGGTGACGAGTCCATATGTCGGAATTCTCTATTTTGGACTTTGGACAAAATTTGATTTTTTGTCTTTCGTTTCCCAGTATGTTTGATTATTTCAATCAATAGTTCAGTCAAATTCAGGACTTGGAAAACTCAGTTAAATTCAGGGGCAGCCCAGTCAAGGTTAAGTTAATAAAAGCTGAAAGCCATGTTCAGACTAGTTTGATGGACAATGAGAATTTAAAAGTGGGTTGTACAATTGTCTGAGTTTCTAACCTTAACCTCAAAAAGATAGAGTCAAGACGAAAAAAGTGCCATTTTGAGAGGTCAATCACGGGGATTTGAGTCCAAAAATCTGAGCTTCTGTTTCCTCTCTTATTGGAAGCTATGATCATCAAGTTCAGAGTGATAACAGGAGTCTCCTCTATGGGGAAAGAGTTAGCGCACGCCGACGTAAAACTCTGGTGGTTTGTCGTAACTGTCACCACAACATCCAATATGGTCGCTACGATGGTCATGCTCTCAAACGTAAAAAATACGGTCAAGCTACGTGATACGGAAACGGTCATGGGTAGTTTGGAGGAGGGTTGTTGGAAAAGTATCGACTAAGATAACTCGCTGGCAGCCTATCCTACCGCAAGCACGGTTTTGAAAGGGAGTGTCAGAGGGCAACCTCTGGCTCGACCCCGACCAAAAGAGTCCAGTCACTGTCATGGTCAGAGCCATGATGGAAGTGATTCTGGCTCCCGAGAAGCTCGATGAGTTATTTGAGCAGACAGGAGTGGTCCGTTACGAAGGTCAAGAGCTTCATTGTCGCCGAGTTGTGGTGCAATTAGACCGACCGACGCGGGATGGGGAGACCGAAATCGCCCTGTTGACCAATTTACCAGAAACCGATGCTCCTTCTGTCTTAGTAGCACATTTATATCGCTCTCGTTGGCGGGTGGAAACTTTATTTCAAGTAGCTACAGAGACTTTTCACTGTGAAATTAAGACTTTGGGCTATCCCCGAGCCGCGCTCTTTTCTTTTTGCATGGCGTTGGTTGCTTACAATCTATTTTCAACTCTCAAGGGAGTTCTGGCGCTTTGTTCATGGTAGCGACTGTCACGACAAACTGTCCTATTACTATCTGGGAGAAGAACTCGACGCCACTGATCAGGGCATGATGATTGCTCTCCCGCCAGAAGATTGGTCAGACTTGGGGACCATGAGCCAGTCTCAATTTTCTTCTCTGCTGCAAGACTGGGCGCAGTCAGTTAACCTACAAGCTTTTACTTCAACTAAGAGAAAACCCAAAAAGAAAAAGCCCAAGCCGCCTTATGACACCGTTCATCCCCATGTCTCCACGGCTCGGCTACTGGTCGAGAACAAGAAATCTCGGGCTTCGCCAAACAAATGAGTCAGCTGGAGGGGGGATTCGCGAATGCCATTCGCGAATTAATGTTTTCTTTATTTGACTGCCCCAAGAGAGCAGAAGAAACCTGCTGTCTAAAAATCAGGTAGTTCGCGACATCTGGCCGCGAACTAATTCTTGAAGACCAGTTCCCCTCTTGTATTTTTCTCAAGTTAGCAATAATTGTTGCTCAAGAGAAACAACTTATTGCTAATAGCTCACTTCTCTTGAGAATCAGTTTCTGAGGCTCATGCCACCTTGACTGGGCTGGCCTCAATGACTCAAGGTTTTAGTGAAACGTCTGTCAAAAGCAAGAAAAACCGTAAATCCTCGTCACTCAAACCTGCTATTGATGGCGAACAATTACAACAACAATTAGCAGAGCATTTTGAGGATTTAGAAGACCCCAGAGGCTCTCAAGGTGTGCTTCATCCATTTATCAGTATTGTGTCGATCGCGCCAACTCGCGACAATTGGCGGAGCGCAAGGATGGGAAGATCTTGAAATTCACGGCGTGAGTCATGAGGAATGGTTATCTAGCTTCTTGAAGTTACCTTTCGGGATTCCGAGTGCCGATACTAGATGCGGCGAACTATGCGCCTTTCTCGAAGGTTATTTGAAAGAATTTCACCTCAAGCTTTAGAAAAGAGCTTCAACGCTTGGTTGAGCAGTTTAGTAATTGATTTAGGGGCACAGGTCATTCCCATTGATGGTAAAACACTTAAGGGTTCCTACGACCGCAATGGCTCTCAATCTGCCTTACATTGTGTCAGTGCGAAAAGCGAGTGAACACCGATTGTTTCTTGGTCAAGTTAAAGTAGAGGATAAAAGTAACGAAATTACAGCTATTCCAGCCCTTCTGGAACTATTAGATATATCTGGAAGCATCATTACTATTGACGCGATGGGGACTCAACATGAAATTGCCCATCGCATTGTTACGTCATGTGCTGACTACGTCCTGGCACTTAAAGCTAATCATCCTACTTTACACACCCAGGTAAAACAATGGTTTGAAAACGCCCAAGCGTCGGACTTTGACGGCATTGAGTACAGTTATGATGTGCGAGTAGAATCAGGACACCACCGTCGTGAAAAACGACAGGTGTGGGCTGTTTCTATCTCTCAGATGGGGGATTTGTACAAACAGACCCATTGGTCTGGATTACAAACTATCATCATGGTTATTCGCACCCGTCATCTGTGGAATAAGACCACCCGTGAAGTGATGTTCTATCTTAGTTCTCTGCCACCTAATGCTCAACAACTCGGCAAAGCAATTCGACAACATTGGTCGATCGAGAACCAACTCCATTGGGTACTGGATGTGACTTTTGGGGAAGATGCCTGTCGTATTCGTACAGGCAATGCTCCTGAAAATATCGCTTTACTAAAACGATGGAGCATTAATCTACTTAATCAAGAAACGAGCTTTAAGCGCAGCACCCGTCAGAAGGCGAGGCGAGTCAGCATGGACGAAGGCTATTTACTCAAAGTTCTCGCTGCTTCGATTCCCTTACAGTCTAACTTATCAGATGCCTAAATTTTCTTGCGCTTACCCTGGTTAAAGGGGAAGGGGAAAAAGATTAATCAATACTTTACCCTTTAACCTTTAACCTTTTCCCTAAACTCAACCGAAGTTTGTCGTACTTATGCAAGAGTTCTA
>JASJDX010000116.1 GCA_030064975.1 Pleurocapsa sp. MO_192.B19 | reverse complement strand
CTCCTCTAGAAATGGCTGGAGCTTTTGCCACCTTTGCCAATAATGGCTGGCATTCTGATACCACGGTTATTTTGCAGGTGACAGATAGTAAAGGAAATATTTTAATAGATAATACTCCCCGACCCAAACGAATTTTAGATCCTTGGGCAACCGCTAATCTAACAACAATGCTCAAAGGAGTGCTAGAACCTGGAGGGACTGGGAAAAAAGCTAATATCGGTCGTCCCGCAGCAGGAAAAACAGGAACGACCTCCTCAGAAAGAGATGTTTGGTTTGTCGGCTACGTACCCCAGTTAGCTACAGCAGTTTGGGTAGGTAACGACAATTATAAAAGTATGGGTGAAGGTATTACGGGTGGAGATTTTGCTGCTCCTGTCTGGCGGTCTTTTATGCTCAAAGCACTTAACAATGAACCCGTACAATATTTTCCCGCAGCATCTAAATTTGCTCGACCGTAGTTGGAAAAACAAATTAAAGAGAATCTAGGCTTGTAGCTAAAAGCCATTAGCTCGAACAAGCCTAATCCTAACAGAGCTAATTCAGCTCAGACACATCTAAACTATGGTTGATTATTGTTGGATCTCAGACTTCATTCTTTTGAGGGTTAGTTCCATTTGGTCGAACATCTGCTGGGGAGTCATGCCAAATTGGTTTAGTTGAGTTTTGAGTTGCTGTACGGTCATCTGCGCCATAAAGTCTTCAGAAAGCTCAAAACGCTTCATAAAGATGCGATAGCGTTCCATTAATTGTTCCATTTGCTCGATGAACATTTTTTTGCCTTCACGGTCAAATTTACCGTATTCGCTTCCTAACTTTATCAAAGATTGATAATCTTCAAATAGCTTTTTGGCTTCCTCTTGCACTACTTGAGAATCGAAAAATCCCATAATATTTATCCAACTTGCTTAAATTTCTAGATTTAGACGATCGAATTACCGAACTGACGTTATCTTAATGGTTTTTGTTTATACATACTATTGTAAAGCAGGCAAAAATCTAAAGCAAAATACGGTTTTCCGCATCTTATTTATTTTTGGTTATGAACGCCAGGATGTTAACGCCAGGATGTTTATGAAAACTGGGCTTTGACCAAAAGTCAACATCAGTAACTTGGCCACTATTACTACAACAGATTCTTAAACATCTCGATCGCCACTTGATTTTAACTATGAAGATACTCGTTTTTACTACGTAAATTTACTGAGATTTTATCTTTCTCTTGCTCAATAAAATCCAAAAATAAATGTTATGTTTGGGTTCAGGCTGGTTAGTTGTTCTTTGTCCTCAATTTAATCCGTCAGCCATGCTTTGTAAATAAATACTCCTCCTAACTGTTCGTAAACGGTAGAATTGACTTGTTGTTTAGTAAAAGTAAATCCAGTTTTACGCAGCAAATGTTCGTATTGTTCGCAACTAAGCTTGTAGTCTCCCTGGTTAGTTATGGCACAGTTTAAGGTTTCGGTTTCTAGGGAAATAAGGGCGTTGGTGAATGCGTAATGCTGAACCCATATTTAACTTACCAGTTGAAAATATATAGATTCTAAAAGCTAAAAGCTAAGAGTTAAAAGCTAAAAGCTACGAACAGTAATACTTTGTAAGTCATTACTGTCTTGAACGAGTCCTAAAGGATACACCTTCGGATATCGCTCATGGGGGAAAGCCAAGGGGCTGTCTTTTGAATTTATTTCAAAAGCTTGTAAGCCCCGTCCAAGACCGCGCTCGTCCGCTAAATCACCAACGCCGAAATAAGTCCTGAATTTTGCTTTTGTCGTGCTGTTGTTAAACAGTGTTGATGATAGATTTCGACAGCAGTTTGACGAGCATAGTTATCTCCCTCGTTATGAGGAGGCAAAAATTCGTCTCCAACAATCAAAAGTCCGCCTCTTCCTAAGTTGCGTTTGATATTTTTCAGGTATTTTTCTTTGTCAGCTAAATTGATATGGCGATCGCCCAAACAGGAAAAGATATAGTTGAATTGATAGGGTGGATCGTAAGCGCAACTATCTTTATGCTCGATGGTAATTTCTGAAGTGTATCTACTTTGAAAATTGGGTAGCCTCGCTTTCGGGCAAAATTAAGAGTATTTCTCCTGATGGGTCGATCGAGTTAGATGAAGCAGGGATTAATGTTTTTGAAGTCAAGAAAAAAGAACCCTCACCAGAATCAACTGCTGCTTAGTTTCTGTCTAACTCGACTAAGTTACTTACACTTCATTTGAATTAGCACAGTCTATTAGCAGTTGGGGGATTTATCAAAACATTTGATGCGCGGATAACTCCTGTTTGCTCTTGTGTCTAATTAGCGATACTTATAATCTATAGCTAGCAGGGATTTTGGAGTTCGCTGAAAGACATAGAAACGGAATTATCGGCACTTCGACTGAGAGCTACAATGAAAGACTGAATTCATTCTTCCAGGTCATGTTCTGATATAGTATTTGTTAACCTGGCTCCTACTTGATTATTTGGCTGACGAGTAATATTTACTTCCTTTCTGGTGCTTAGAAAAAAAATCAAATTTAGTGAGAGTTAACGAACTTTTGTATCAGGCTGTTACCCGATACCAGCAAATATTAACTCAAATCGAAAAAGCCAACAGCCCCCCTCAAGCAGAACGGATTTTTAAAGTTTTATTAGCACGGGATGCCGTTCAAGATGCACTACAGAGGGTAGAATCTCCCCCAGCATCGCTCTTGTTACGGCTCGCTGAATTAGATAAGCGTTTACAGAAACAACAAGCAAGGATTATTGGCGTAGAAGATTATCCTTGCTGGCGAAAAAGTATTCAGCCTCCTGATTCGGCTTGGTGGTGGTACTTCCCGAACCCTACTCGTCCCTGGTGGACACACCTAGATTGGTTGTGGAATGGTCTGACGTTAGTGTTTCTGGCAATTTCAGTTAGCTTAATTGTTGACGGAATTCCAAGATTCCTTAGTGGTGGGTTAGATACGGCTAGTGTGCTGGCGGTTATTATTCCCAGTTTACTAGCATTACTAACCAGCGGGACTTTAACCCCCATTGGACGGGAAGCACGAAACTATTTGTTTCAAAAATTAGACCAGTCCCTTTGGCCGCTTCTGAGTCTCTTGCTATCCCTGGCCTTGGCTTTGAGCTTGATTGTCATCCATGAATTTTTCTTTGATGATTTGGCAGTTAGTTTTCACCACCAAGGCAAACAGTTTTACGAACAAGAGCAGTGGGAACAAGCTTTATCAAATTATCAAAAAGCCGTCGCGCTAGATCCGAGTTATGCTCAAGCTCACTATGACTTGGGAATAGTTTATGAAGAGCTACAACAGTTTGACAAGGCAAAGACAGAATATCTACTGGCCGTCAGACAAGATAATTCGGCTAGTTCATTAATTCGTCTCCAAGCTTATAATAACTGGGGTCGTCTCTTAATTCTTAAAAAAGAATATACTCAAGCAATTACTCCTCTTATAGAAGGAAAAAATGCTCTGGATGAAGAACAAGTTAAAACCAATAAGGACTTCCAGAAAGTTAAGTATGCTTTACTGAAAAACTTAGGGTGGGCGCAACTGGAGCTAAAAAATTATTCTGAGGCAAAATCTTTATTACAAGAAGCAATAACTCTCAACTCAACTATAGCTCCCGCCTATTGTTTATTAGCACAAGTTCTAGAAGCTCAAGCTCAGAAAGATGAAGCTTTAAAAAACTGGAATAATTGTGTTGCCTATGCCGATTTGGGACGACCTGATGAATATCTGTGGTTAAGTATAGCTCGTGAGAAATTAAAAAAAGGGAGTTAATTTTAAATGTTACCCAAACTATTAATTCGCTCTCTGATTTTAGCCGTTAGCTTGACCCTTCTGCCTGCTATTGCTCAAGCAGAGAAAAACCGTATTGTTGAGCTGAAAGGAGAAGCCCAAATCAAACTGGCTGGAGCAACCAATTATCGGCCTGTTTTTACAGGAAGGATTCTGACTTTAGGAGATATTCTCTGGCCTAATAAGGGGACACTGGCGATCGTAAATTGTAGTGATGGCAAACCGCGAAAGGCGCAAGCAGGAGTTCCATCAGGGTTAAAATACTCATTACTCAAAACCAGTTGACAAACATCACACGCCCTTAACTTGTCACCAATGGGTTATAGGTGAGAATAGACCACCGCTTGTTGTGAATATTTGATAATTTCTACTTATTCTCACTTTCTGATTAACTCGTCTTTGTTTGGGATGGTTTTTGAACTCTAAAAACTATTCAGGGAAAGACTTTAAGGTCGATATGACCCTTTAATCTTGTAATCGTTGCCAGACCACTATTTCAGTCAGCGATCGCTTCGCAGCGGGCGGAGCCCAATCGCTGAAACTCCATAAATCTCAAAAGTAAGATAAACCAAGTACTCCAGAAGTTAATAACAATTTGTAACACGAGCTTGACAATTTTCTGTAACTTTTACTTGTCACCAATGCTTATGCCAGAAGTCTACTATCTACGAAAACCACATTCAAGAGTAAAAAACTGAGGTTTCAAATTAGACAAAGGCTCACGTAACTTTGCCAATTCTGCTTCAGATCCATGAATTTCCAAACGAGTAATCTCAGAGATTTTTAGTGCTTCTTCCAACAAAGAACCTACATTTTCCAGATGTGCCAGTAACCCTTCCGCATCTTCATAGCCTTCGCGACAATGAACTTGGTTTCCGTCAAAACTAAATCCATAATAGAGACATTTTGACTCATTACTAGTTTTCTCAACGAACTGTTCACATAATTGCTTGAAAGCTTCAATTTTTCCATTTGCAACTTTGAAGTAGGGTACTAGGGTACAACATTTATCTTGAGTAGCCATGCAGGTTCACCTAATGCTTGAGGAAATTATCACTACGATCATCTTTTCTTCGCGAAGGAGACTCTCGCTTCTTGCTCCGTCCCTATGCTTGAGGAAGCCTCAAGCGGGGCGGTGCGCTTTTAGCGAAGAGACGGGGCGTTTAAACGCCTGGCAAAGCACAGGCGACAGCCCTTCAGCAATTCGCGCCTTCAATTAAGTTTTTTACATTAAACATGGTACGCTGTGAGCTATGACTGAGCGAGCTTACAAATACCGATTTTTACCGACTGTCGAGCAAGAAAATCTCTTGCGACGGACAATGGGTTGTGTTCGCCTAGTCTATAATAAAGCTTTGGCTACCAAAACGGAAGCCTGGTATGAACGACAAGAGCGAGTTGATTACAAACAAACCTCTAGTCTTCTTACTGGTTGGAAAAAGACTGAAGACTTGGACTTTCTCAACGAGGTTAGCTGTGTACCTTTGCAGCAATGCCTGAGACATCTGCAAAGAGCGTTTGCTAATTTCTGGGGTAAACGTGCCAAATATCCAAGGTTTAAAGCCAAGCGCAACGGCGGTTCGGCAGAATTTACCAAGTCGGCTTTTAAGTACCGAGAGGGTAAACTTTGGCTGGCTAAGTGCCCCCAGCCGTTGAACATAGTTTGGTCTAGACTGTTGCCTGATGGGGTTAGTCCTTCTACGGTTACAGTCAAACTCGAACCTTCGGGCAGATGGTTTGTTTCTCTGTTGGTAGACGATTCAACTGTTCAACCATTGCCCCCAACAGATAAAAAAGTTGGTCTTGACGTTGGTATTTCTAGTCTGTTGACTACCAGCGACGGAGAAAAAATAGCCAACCCAAAACATTTTAATCGGCTGTATCAAAAACTTAAAGTAGCGCAGAAGGGACTGAGCAGGAAAACCAAGGGCTCTAGTAACCGATATAAAGCAAGACTTGAAGTAGCGTCTATACACGCCAAAATTAAAGATGCTCGCACCGATTTTCTGCACAAGTTGACTACCAAGTTGGTTCAAAAGAATAGTGTTATAGCTATTGAAGATCTGGCGATTAGAAACATGGTTCGTAACCATAAGCTGGCTCGTAGTATTAGCGATGCTGCTTGGAGCGAAATGTTCCGTCAACTTGAGTATAAGTGTGATTGGTACGGGCGAACATTGGTCAAGATAGAGCAATTTTTTCCTAGTAGCAAAAGGTGTAACCATTGCGGTTTCGTGATGGATAAATTGCCCCTCGATATTCGTACCTGGGATTGTCCTAGTTGTCAAACTACAGGCATCGACAGGGATATCAATGCTGGGAAGAACATACTCGCCGCAGGGCTTGCGGTGATTGTCTGTGGAGCGGACATAAGACCTGATAGACGTAGCTCTAAAGGGCAGTTGCGAAAAACTTCCAACGGAAGAAGGAAACAGAAACCTAAGTCGTGAGTCTTAGGAATCCCCCACGTCTCGTGGCGGGAGGATGTCAAATAATGCCGTTTAATATTCTTTTAGCTTGATTAGCATATCCACCACCGAAAAGATTGAAGTGATTTAAGACGTGATAGAGATTGTAAATACTTTTACGTTTTTGATAAGCGCTATCTAATTGCCAAGCTTCGTTGTAGCCACGATAAAAAGCAGCTGGAAACCCACCAAATAGTTCGGTCATAGCAATATCAGTTTCGCGATCGCCATAATAGGTAGCAGGGTCTAAAATTACAGGCGCACCATCGGATGCGATCGCAGCATTACCAGACCAAAGATCGCCATGAACTATAGAGGCTTCTGGTTGTCTATCGGCTAATTTATCTCTAACTGCATGAACTACTTTATTTGGATCGGGAAAACTTCCCCCACGACGTTTAGCTAGCTTTAATTGATAACCAATGCGATGTTCGGCAAAAAAATCTGCCCAGTTATCTGTCCAGGTATTAATTTGAGGAGTAGAACCAATGGTATTATTGCGTTCCCAACCAAAGCGCTCGCTTGTTCCCTGACGGTGCATAGCTGCTAACTGACGACCCATTTCTATCCAACTTTGGCTATTACCAGCACCTAAATCTAGCCATTGCAGCACTATATAACTAGAATTTTCCGCCGTTCCCCAACATATAGGTTGCGGTACAGTAATTGTCTGGGTATCATACATTTGTTTTAAGCCTAAAGCTTCTGCTGCAAACATTTCTACTTGAGAAGCGTCATTGAGCTTAACAAAATATTCTGTCCCATTACCACTTATCTTATAGCCTTGGTTAATACAGCCACCACTTACCGAACGCGTATCTGCGATCGCAAATGTTTTTTCTGTCGCTTGAGTTATGGCTTGAGCAATTTTTGTCCACATTAGGTTTAGTATTGAATGTTGGAATATTAGCTAAACAATTATCAGTAATATCTCAAAGCTTATGAAGAAACTATTTTTACTTCATAGAGACTTTCTATCCAAACTTTGGCACCACAGATAGGGCGATCGGGATTATATACAATACGACATCCCCCTGGTATTTCTACTTCATGCCCATACTGGTTAGTGTTTCCCTTTTTCACCGTAATTACGGGTTGTTGTTTCTGATGTTTTTTGTTTGCTTTAATCTTATGAGAGTTAACATGAATGATAGTTTTGGCGGGTTTTCGAGGATTGCGCCAGCGAGGAACAGGTCCTCTTGAACCTCGATGAATAATTGGTTTTCCACCAAACAAAGGAATTAGCCACATTTTGCCCGTTTTGTAAGCTCCCTCTACTCTTCCCGCAATCAGCAATACTCTGAGTCTAGGAGTAGATATATTTAAAATATTAGCTGCTTCTGTAGTGCCTACTATCATTTATTTATAACGCGATCGTAATAGTTTTTTATTTAGCTAAGGATTAAATAATTCAAAATGGAATGAAGATCACATCTACTGTGCAATAGATACGATCGGAAGGCTACGCGGAGCGTAATCGCTGTTAGATATGTTAACAATTAAAAAGCAATTAAAACTTAAGATTCTATAAGTTTTAATTGCCGTGTGTACTTAATCTTGTTTTAAATATAAAATCTTAGGATTGTGTAACTCTAAAAACTCTTTTAAGCCTAATTTTTATATGTCTTCTCAGCCTTACCCTCGTGAAATTCTTCAGACTTTACTACCACATTTAAGAGTGGCTGCGGGTTATGCACAGCAAATTCAAACTAAGATTATTTCCTTACCAGCCAAAGATGCTGGAGACAATATTTTATCAGCAGCTTTAACTGATGCAGATCTTTCAATTCAAACTGTAGTTGAGGTTGCTTTACTTGGAACTTTTCCTGATATTAGTTTTTATGGAGAAGAGCATGAACAATCCCGTAATACTAAATATTTTTCTTCTACTAAATTAGGCGCAAATGATTATTTAATTACTCTAGATCCGATTGATGGTACAAAATATTATCTCGATGGTTTTGATAATTATCAAATAATTTTAAGTGTTCTTAATGCTGATAGTTATGAGGCAGCGATTGCTATTTCTCCTGCACAAAACTGTTATTATTATGCACTTAAAAATCAGGGAGCATATCAAGGAGAGTTAGCTCAAAATTTAGATAATTGTAGAATGCTAACAATAACTAATCCCCGTCCCAGCATTTTATTAGGATGGGGAATGGCATATTTAAAACCTGCATTACAAGATAAGTATCAAGTAATAGATATTGAAAATTGCTATTCTTCTTCTATTCAGCTACCTAATTACAATGGTATATTTTCAGGGGATTTAATTGGCTGGATTACTAAAAGAGGTAAGTTGATTGATAGTGCAGCATTAGCTTTCATTGCCCAAGAAAATGGCTGTATAGTTACAGGATTTGATGGTTTACCCTTACCTTCTTTAAACACTTGTAAAGATTATAGTTATAGTGGCGCGATCGTTGCTAATTCAACCTTAGTTCATCAAGATTTATTAGCAGCTTGTCAGAAATTTCCTGGGAATAATTAATAATAGACGATTATAAATAAACCACCGCTTCGCAATAGCTAAGATTAATGGCTAACTACAGGATTCTTATTAAAGTTCGTCGCTTATCGAGGTTTGTCACTTATTTAGTATTTGTTGCTACTGTAATTATTTTATTTTCTCTGGCTGTTGATGATCCTGTAGTGGGACAAACAGATGAAATTGAAATTGTTGCCGAATTTCCCGCAGAACATCCCCCAGGAAATATTGCCATTACCCCTAAAGGAAGACTAATTATGAGTCAACATCAATTTTATGGTGCGCCTCTGCGGGTAGTCGAAGTAGATTCTGATGGAAATGTCACACCTTTTCCTAATGAAACCTGGAGTAGTCAACCGAATGCTAACGGGGTTGGTTTAAATACAGTTTTGGGATTGCGTTCAGATAAGAATGGTATTGTCTGGATGCTCGATCGCAGTAGTGGAGAAGGACAACCAGGTAAAATTGTCGCCTGGGATACGATCGACGAGGAACTATATCGAGTTATCTATTTACCACAGCCAATTATTGCCAAGAGTCCTTTTTTAAATGATTTAGCTGTCGATCTTGACCACAATGCAATTTATATTACTGATACGGCTAGTGGTGATGATTCTGCCCTAATCGTAGTCGATCTTAATACTGGATTTTCTCGCAGGGTACTAGAAGGAGATAGCTCAACTCGTCCTGAAGATATCCCAATGGTCATTGACGAGCGCACTATCACTTTAGCAGGAGAACCAGCCAAAGTTGGCGCAAATCCGATTACCATCGATCCAAACAATGAATGGGTTTACTATGCACCTATGAGTGGGACATCTTTGTATCGAATTTCAACTAAAGATTTATTAGATGAATCTCTTTCTACAGAGGAATTATCTGCCAGAGTTCAACGCTATGGCGATAAACCAATTTGTGATGGCATTACCGTAGATGGTGCGGGGAACGTTTATATTACTGCGATTACTGACAATGCGATCGGCGTTGTAGATAACAATGGCAAATATCGCACTCTCTATCAAGATGATAAGTTATTAAGTTGGACTGATGGCATGGCATTTAGTGATGATAATTATATCTATGTTACTGTTAGTCAGCTACAAAATTCTCCTCCTCTCAATAATGGAGAAAATGATTTTCAAGCTCCTTTTTATCTAGTTAAATTTCCTGCCTTATTATCAGGTGAAGTCGGCAGGTAAAAAAAGTAATTTAAATTTTTATAGCCAATTGCCTACCAAAACATAAGGAGCCCAATAGTAAGGATGAGGTGGTAGTTGCTTAAGTTCCGCTAATGGTGGACGAGCGCGCAAAGACTTAATTAAAGATAACTGAGCATTTTGCAGAGCATCGGCTTTTTTAGCTGTTGGGTTTTCAAACTCACGATAAAATTGACTCATCAACTCAGCTGTGGAGGCATCTTCGACAGACCACAGAGAAGCCAAAGTACTACTTCCAGAGCGTACGGCGACTCCAGCTAAACCTAGAATTGCCCGTTCATCTCCTGTTGCAGTATCACACGCACTCAACACGATTAATTCGGGTTTGCTACTGTTGGTAGAACCTAGTAGGGTACTTAGGGTCTTAATATCAATAATATCGCGATCGCCAGTGACAATAAATGTTTGTTGAGGATCGGAACTAAACAATCCATGAGTTGCTAAATGAACTACAGGAAAACCTGCTTGAAGATACTGTCTAATACTTTCAGTGGTAAATTCTTGGTCTAATAACTGTCGAGACTGAGGAAAAATAGCTTTAATTCGTCTTAACTCTTCGGGAACATTAGCTAAGGCGGGAAAAATTTCCCCTTGAATTTCTACTTGCTGGCTCAACCCTGCTGCCAATACTTTAACTTTTTCCCTGGGTATTGATTGGGTGTCAACTAACTGTAGACTGGGAGCTAATGCCATACTATACTTTTCCAATAAATATTGCTGACCATCATAGAGTGCTGCCATTGGAACATTTTGTAATCTTCCATTGGAAACAAATATTAAGGTTTTAATTTGATTGGATGCTAATTCGCTTTCTAATGGCTCAATCAACCAGTTGTAGACTTGTTCTAAAGTTGGCAACAGCGTTTGAGTATTTTCTTCTAACTCTCTAGGGTTAAGGGGAGTAGTACTAAAAATATTGACTGCAGAATTATTGATACTTGGATTATAGAGGCTATCGTACAGCAGATCCAAAGTTTGATTGACAGTCGTTTCAGGGATAACAGTAGTAAATTTTTGTAGAGGTTTTCCTGCTACCGAAAAAATTACCTCTAGGCGATCTGGCATCACAATGGGATATATCACTGCTGCTTGAGGATCTAGATCGTCAATGGTCAAAGCAATATCAGAAGTTTCAGAACAAGGATCTTGAAAGAAGTTATCTAATTCTGCTAGTTGTAAAGATTCTATGACTTGGCGAGCTAACTCTAAATTATGATTAGCATCGGTTTTTTGGGTATTTGTCGAATTAATTGATGTTAGAGATTTTAGCTTTTGAGGATTATTGTCTTCCTGTAAGAGTAAATTGGCCAGTTGTAGATATACAGGCTTGACTTCCTGACGAAAATCAAATTGAACCACCTGATTATTGGCATTTAAATCAGTACGCAAAGACTGAAGAGTATTAAAAGCCGAGGTATAAGCAGCGATCGCCTCAGCGGTTTTACCCTCTTGTTCTAGTAATTGTCCTATTTGAGACTGCCAAAGGTAAGTAACTTCCCTAGCATTACCATTAATATTTTGTGCTTCAGCCAACATCAACGCTTGATTAGTTAAAGCGATCGCTTTATTTAGCTGTCCTTGTTGACCATAATATTGACCAAGATATCCCATAACATAGCTTTCTCCCCGCTTGTCTTGTATGGTTTGAGCTTGTTTTAGGGCTGTTTGCAAAATCGATTTAACTTTAGCAGTTTGTCCCAACCTGGTCAGGCTTTTTGTATAGTTAATCTGGGCATAAATTCCCTGGTGGCTGGGAGTTACCCTTGTCCAATTATCTTCAATTGCAGTTATCAGGTTATCTCTAGTTTGATCTAATTTAGCCTTGAGCAGGGTTGAAAAATTATTGGCTGCCTCCGTCAATTCCATTTGATTAAGCCGTTGCCAAGATTGAATGCGTCTGGTAGTTTGCCTTTGCCACCAGTCTTCAATTTTGATCGACAAATCTAAATAATTAAGTTGTGCTTGGATTTGAGTAATCGGCAAAGCATCCTCATCAACGGCAGTTTTCTCATACGCTAAAAAAGCATCTGAATAAGGTTCTAGAGCAAGTTCAGGATCTTGACGGTCAATGATTTCTGTAACATAGTCATAGTCCCAGCGATCGCGAGTTTGATTGCCCAAGACTTGTTCGACATTGCCCAATGCCAATAAAGTTGCCCCCAATTCGGTTGAATCTTGAGTTGCTAATACACTTAACTTAAGTAGTCTTTGAGATTTATCCAATATCCCTTTGCGTCGTAGTACATCCCCTAGACTACGTAAACCAATACCTTGGGTGGTAGTTAAATAAGAATTTTCTCTTGCTTCAAATCTTTGAATTAATTTATCTAGCTCTTTATTATTACAGTCAGGATGTTTGACTTCAAAAGCTTTTAATAAAGTTTTACAAGCTTTGGGATATAGTCCTAAATCCTGTAAAGCCTGAGACTGATTTATCAGACTTTTGGTTCGTCCCAGGCGATCGCCTTGTTCTTGATATAATGCTGCTGCCTGTTGCCAGGTAGTTGCTGATTGGACTAACTTTCCCGCACGATAAAGTTGTTGAGCTTCTTGAGCTAATTGCAGAGCATTAGGCTCTTGAGATTGAACTGGCAGATGGAGAGCTACGGCTAACCAAGCTGAAATTAGAAAAACTAGGATACGACGCTGCATTTACTTGAGAAAATTATAAATTTTATAAATTACAAATACGAATTACAAAAACTCACTACTTTAAAAAAAGTTATATTCCAGTTGCAAATAAACTCCATTTTCTTGCCAGGTGCGGTCTCCAGAATCATCGTTAACTAAAGGAATACCCCAGTCCACACGAGCCGACAATCGATCTTCTGTTTCTAAGAGTAAACCAAAGCCCGTTCCTACCAAAGTACTAAACTCTGTTGATTCACCATCGGTATTCCAACCAGTACCAAAATCAATAAAAGGACTAAACTGCAAGGCGGCGTTAATTTGAGAAAAACGGACAATAGGCAATCGTAACTCCGCACCAGCAGAGAACCCGTTATCCGTTAGTAGAGCATCTTGACGATAACCCCGCACCGTTGTTGAACCTCCTAGACTAAACTGCTCGGTTGGTATCAGAGGATCTGCCGCCAACTGCAATTGTGAGCGCAACAAAATGGTTGAACCAATAGCTGGGTTACCTTTTGGTGTAGTTAGTAATCGTAAATAAGATAGCTGTCCACGCCAGCTAAAAAACTGGCTGTCGGGTTCATCCTCGGTAATCGTTGCATTGAAAACATCAAGACCAAAATTGAATTGAGAACGGGCGGCAATAACCTCCTGACGATTACGTTGTAGCCATTCTTGACCAAAACTCAAAACAGAAGTACGGATTTCACCTTCACTATTCGCTCCTGGGGATAAAGCTTCAGGAATATCTAAAATTGAGGTATCGCTTTCTCGTCTGGATGCAGTTAGATTAAGAGCAAATTCTTGATTTACTTCAGAGGTAGCTCTTTGCATTACTGGTTGTCGCCAGGTTAAATCATAGTTACGGGAGTTGATATCAATATCTGCTTCATCAAAAGGTGGTTCAACAATTTGATTTTGAGCAATTCGGAAGTCGAAACTGAGTGAACCATCACGGGAATTGAGAGGTAGAGTGTAACTTCCCCCATACTGATTACTACCTTCTGTGTTGTAATAAATAATGTCAATTTGATCCCCAATGCCAAACAAATTAGCTTCGGTTAGTTTAATACCTCTTTCAAATGTACCAATACTAGGATTGCGATTATTATTCAATCTAGTTTGTAAATTAAAAGTATCTGCCCCTGTAACCGATACTGCTAAAGAATTAGTCCCTGGTTCAATTCCTGCTGATAGCTCCGCATCTAGGCTTTGAATCAAAGGGTTGAGTTGCAGTAATTGTAATGCTTCTTGGAGTTGATTAATATTAAGGGGAGTTGACGTTCCTCTGACTAAGCGACTAAGAATATAAGTTTCGCACAATCTTCCTTTGACAACATTAATTTCGATGTCTGACAAACTCCCCTCAACTATTTGAATTTGCACTGCTCCTGACTGCAAATTTTGTTCGGGAACATAAGCCCCAGAAGTAATATAGCCCTGGCGAAGATAAAGTTCGGTAATAGCGTTAGCTGCTTGAACTAGTTGAGCAAAAGAAATTGGTTTTCCTGTAAAGTTAGCGATCGCCTCCCTTAATTCTGCCTGAGTGAAAACCGTACTACCAGCAAACTCAAACTGTTCTACGACAATTGAGCCTGGGATATCCAAGACTGATTCGGGTAATGGCGGAGCATCAAGAGAGTCATTTAGAGGATTAGAATTAGGTGGTAGGGGCTGAGGTTGTGGCGTTTGAGGGCGATCGGGAGTTAATGGCTCAAAAGACTGTGCTGAAGCTGAAGGAGTATGACGAAATATAGCTAATAACAACAATAAGCTATAACTCAAAAGTGTTCCTAGTTTTTTCCTACCCTGGGGTTGACCAGAAGTAGAAGAGAATTTAAAACTGAGAATTAAAGCTCGATAAAGTAAAAGTTCCCATTGACTAATTCTTAGTTTACGATTAAGCCTCCTCCATGCTTCAGGATCGCTGAGTATTCTTTGGGAATAGTCTCCTGAATCAATAAAACATCCCTGGGCTTTTTGGGGGTGATATAAATCAACTTTTGGTCTAGAAGAGCGTGATTCAGCGAACATGACAATTGGGGTGATTAAATCCAGGAGCAGGAGCAGCAGTAGATTGAGCAGTAGATTGGGCAGTCAAAACTACTACTCCTCGATCATTTGTGTACCAGTTACGAGCAGGAGCTGGTAATTCAGCGTTGCCCTCAGAGATTATACCGTCATGTTCGTCATTAACATCTGGGATATCCTTAGGGGGAGAATGTTCTGAATCTCGATCAATATTTTTATCCCCAATGGTCTGGGGGGAATTTTCCAGAACTTCAAAGCTAACAATAGATTCACTAGTTAATGGTTCATTAGGACGAGGTGGTAACCCTCCACGTCCACTAATAGTTAGTTTACTGGCATTAGGTTTTTGTGTAACCGAACAAGCCAACGCCACTGTATCTTTCGGTTGAGTTAGTTGAATGGGTATATCGACTATTTCTAAATTCTGATTAAGATCGAGGGTATCAATGTTTACTACCCCATCAACACCAACTTGAGAGGTAGCACTGGCACTAACACGACATTCGTCACAAATAAATAGTCCCTGAGTATTAATATCGATTCTGCCACCGACACCCATATTGGCATCGGCAGTCAGTTGGCTAGCTTCTAAAACAACTACATTATTCGCTCTAATATTAATGTTGCCACCATCGGCATTACCGCTAGCTGTTGCGGTTGTCGTACTGTTGCCAAGCCAAAAAATATTATCGGCGACGATATTAATATCACCACCAGTATCGGAGTTAGTCGCAGCGGAGATTGTCCCCTCACGGTTTAGTAAAATTGAATCTTCAACCTCAATATTTAAATTCCCTACATTTCCTGTTCCTAAACTTTGGACATCAATACTTGCTCCATCCTCAACTGTCAAATCACCAGTGGTAATCTTAATATCTCCTGATGCTCCACTAGCTTCTTGTTCGAGAAAGGCTTCTCTACCTGAAGTTGCTATTAGACCACCTCGTTTCATGTTATTCATCGTGGTTGTGCCATTCAACTCAATAGAATCTGTGGCATTAATAGTCAAATCACCTCCTGCTCCTGAACCTATAGCCGAAGCAACAATTTCCGAACCGTCTCGAACTAATAATTTACTGGTAGAAATTTCTATATTTCCCGCAGCACCACTAGTAAAAGAAGTTGAACTAATGCCACTAGCAAATCTAGGACCGCTGGGAATACCAGAAATTTCAATCGTGTCTTCTACTTCAACTGAGATCTTACCGCCATCGCCACCCCCTTCAATGCCTAAACCATCACGAATAAATCCCCCTGTGTTGCTACTGATAAAACCATCATCTATGTTCAAATTGGTAGTTTTGAGGTTAAGATCACCTCCCTTGCCATTGCCGATACTGGTGCCAGAATAAATTCCCGTAAATAGTAGTGAGCCGTCGGGAGTATCTTTTAAGTTGACAACTTCAGTAGCATTGATGTCTATATCCCCTCCTGTAGCGTTACCAAAAGTCGCATTAATTATTGTTCCTCCATCTCTAAGCATCAGTCTTTCTGTATCAATCACAAGATCTCCAGCAGCACCCGAGTTAATACTATTAGTCCCTGCGTCAATTTGTAAGGCAGAACTTGCTATTTCAATATCAGTAGCATTAACCTCAATATCTCCGCCGATCCCACTAGTAAAAATAGGGCTAAAAATAATTGCTCCCTCAGAAAGACGTAAGGTATTAGTATCAATCTTCAGGTTTCCCGATCTGCCATCAGCTGCCGTACCAATAAATATACCTGTACCTCTAGTTCCTGCTTTCAGTGTGCCATTAAGAGCATTAGCTTGAAAAGTCTGTTGAAACTGCTCAAATCCTGTTCCAGTCAAGTTAATCGATTCGTTGGCATTGAGGGTAATATCGCCGCCTTTACCTGCACCAAAGGTCGTAGTCGTGATAAAAGAGCGATCGCTGATGTTTAAAGAATTAGTAGAAATTCTAATCTCTCCTCCATCTCCAGCACCAGAGTTATCACTGGCAATTTGACCGCCACTACTCAAGTTTAAAGAATCGGCTACTTGTAGTTCAATTGTTCCCCCAACTCCTTGTTCAACTGCTGCGGTAATACCACCATTAGTATTGATATCGATCGCATTAGCTTGAATGTATAAGTCTCCTGCATCTCCTGTGCCATCATTACGGACAGTTACCTGTCCTCCATCCATAACTTTTAGGCTAGGGGTATTGATAGTGATACTGCCAGAATTACCATTAGGTACATCGGGTAATCCGAAGAATTCTCGCAATGTAGGATCGAGAATATTAGCTGAAGCAGTAATTAAGCTGGGATTAATCGAACCTGGAAAACTACCGCTCACTTCAATAGATTCAGAGGCATTAATCATAACATTGCCTGCATTACCTGCGGCTGTAGCTGAAGCATCGACTCTGGCGCCGTCTTGAACTGTTAGTCTTGCCGTGTCGATCATCACGTTGCCAGCATTGCCCTGACTGCCACTGCCCGCTGTGATTTGGCTAGGAGCAAAAGTCACTGGGTTTACGGCAATTAATTCTACTGATTCGGTAGCATCAACATTAATATTCCCTCCAGAACCAGTCCCCTCTCTTCCTCCAGTTATAGAAGAAATATTAGCACCATCTAGAGCAGTAACTGTTTTAGTTGAGACTGTAACATTGCCTGCATTTCCAGCTCCGAATGTTTGTACCGAAACTACACTTAAGATATTGGGACTAATCTCTGAAAACCCGACAAATTTTAAAGATTCGGTAGCATTGATTCTGACATCTCCTCCTGGCGCACTACTAGAGGTGGTAGAGATAATGCTTGCCCCATCTTCGATGAATAACTGTTGTGTAGTAACATCAACATCTCCTCCCTTTGTAGCACCTAAAGCCTCGGTATATAAACCACTGGCAATTTCTCCTTCTGGTTCTGTTCCAATTATGCTTAAAGATTCAGCAGCATTAATGCTAATGTTTCCCAATGCTCGAGCCCCTAGATTTTGAATTAATACAGCAGAACCATCTTGAAGTGAAACTTGTCTGCCCTGAAGATTAATCGAGCCACTGCTATTACCACTAGCATCAACTAAGGCTTTCTGAGATAGATTGAGATCGCTAAAAATAGATACATCACTATAATCGATTGTCCAACCTTCAACAGAGGAATTTAGAGCAACCTTACCTGTGGCAATGCTACCTAGCTCAATTCTTCCTGATTCTGCGGTTAAAGTACCCCCAGTTAAAGACAGGTTGTTTCCTACTAATGCAAGAGTCTGACCTGACTTAACTTTTAATCCTGAAACCTCTCCTCTAGTAAGTGGAGAAAAAACAGGAGTTGCTAAACTTAAGTTATGTCCTGTCCCCTGAACATTAATTGCCCCTGAATTTTGTCCCAGCTGTAAACCAACAGGTACACTTACTGTCAACAGAGGATTTTGATCGGCATTTGTAGCACTAAATGATGTCCCGTCTTCAAAAATCAGGCTATCTGCGGTACTACCTAAAAAAGAACCCCCAATATCTAGTTGGGCATTGGCACCAAAATTAATCCCACTAGGGTTAATCAGAATCAGGTTAGCGTTACCGTTAGCTCGAATCAAACCATCGATGTTGGAAATTGAGCCTCCTGTAACTCGACTGATAATATTATCAATATTAGTAGCATTGTTGAAAAATGCGGTATTCCCTGAAGCAACGGAAAATTCTTGAAAGCTATGGAACAAATTTTCTCCTTTGGTTGTTCCTCCTGTAATCTCAGAGAGATGATCGGAGTTATTAACTTCTGTAGAAACAGTGTCATCAGCTGAGATTTGAGCTTGTGCTAGATCACAACTAATAAAGAATGAAAAACTTAAAATACTACCGACAATTGTTATGGATTGATGAATTTTTAGATAATTACTCAAAAAAATTTTTTGCTTGGTTTGATGATTCATTGTAGTTTCCTTTGCTCGGTGTGATAAGCCATGAAACTTTAACCATAATCTTTAAATTGATTTGATTGGAAACCATTGTTGGCTATTATCTGAAAAAGAACATTTTGCTTGATCTCAGCCAAAAGAAAGTCATTTATAGGTAAAAATGTGTTTAATTAGTACTTGTATATCTTCCTCGAAATTTTTTTTAACCAGAAATTAGTTCCTTTTAAATACAATTTTTGCTACAATGTCTATCTTATGATAGTATCTAATCATACTATTACCGTGATACTTAATGTTTAAAAATTATAAGAGTAATATACAGCAGAAAAGACCATGGGCAATTTAAATTGTTTTGCAACCGTCGCAACAATTCCTGCAATAGCTCTAGTGGCTGTAGCCTCATTTCCAGGAAGAGGAGAAACTACCAACACAGTTAACATTACTTGCTCTGATCAATCTTCTATCCCAACGGTACTTGCTACTTTTTCCAACCAAAAAAGATCACAAATTGTCCCCATATTGTCATTTTTACCACAGTATTTTTCCTCGGAAGAAGCCTCTGTTAACTGCCAAAATACTGCTAGTAAGTTACAGGTTTTTTACAGTCAAGACAGAATGAATTATTTAGCCAGTGATACCATTGGGGAAAAGCCTGTGGTGTGTGCAGTAGAGAGAAGAGGCTTGAGTTGTGACAGTTACAGTAGTGAGATTTTATTTTCTTTGGCAAAACCAATAAGTCCTACTGAACTTTTATACAATATGTTAGGTGAAAATTTTAAGGGTTCTCATCCTCCATCATCTAGAACAGTAAGTCGCATCTATACCAACTTGAAGCCTTCTTGGTGGCCATTTTAGTCTTTGGCTATTGAGGAATTTCACTTAATAATGATTATATTTGCAGACTATTTGCGACTCTTTATATTTATATATTGTTTAGCAATGATAGATAAAGTTTTGAAGTATTTTCTCTAGTTTAACTTAATTGCATCTTTTTTTTGCTTGTTCTGCAGCCTCGTAGTTTGGGTTTAGCCTTATAGCTTGTTCAAAAGCAGCAATGCCTTCAGAGTTTAGCTGAGACTTACAAAGAGTTTTTCCCAGATAAAACCAAGTCTGAGCCTGTCGCG
>JASJDX010000115.1 GCA_030064975.1 Pleurocapsa sp. MO_192.B19 | reverse complement strand
CTCTGTTTTGTCACTCTGGGAAAATTTGAGGAATTTGCGTCATTTCAGCCCACGAAAAATCAAGGTTTTGACCCACTCTGACAGAAGAGAGTTAAATAGCACTAAATACCGATTCTGGGATAAATATTTACAACTTTACGAAAGCATTGATTATTTTAGCGATTTTTGCCCAATATTCGCCAACATTTACCATTGCAATAATATTGCTTCTTGAGAAAATCCAGGTCCCATAGCTATTAACAAGCCGTAAGAACCTGGAGGTGGTTGTTGTTGTCCTGATAAAGTTCGATCGAGGATATAGAGTACTGTAGGAGAAGAAATATTGCCAATTTTAGCCAAGGCATCGCGACTTGGCTGTAGTGCCGAATCGGGAAGTCCAAACTCGTCTTCTATTGCTTGAATAATTTTCGGTCCACCTGGATGTACGATCCAGCGAGCAATTTTCTCGATCGAGATGTTGTGTTCGGCTAAAAGCGGAGCGAGTGCTTGCCGCAGTCCGATTTTGACATAATCAGCTACTTCTGGTCTGAGGATATTCCTCGTACCCGTATCAACTAAATCCATCCCCATTAAGTGAACAGTGTCGGGTAGCATAATCGAGCGGCTGTCAATTATTCTAGGCTGTCCTGGCTGGGCTAAAGGGTGGTCGCGACCGACCATCAACACAGCCCCCGAACCATCGCCAAACAAAGCAGCAGTAACGATCGCCATGATAATATTAGTATACTGAGATGGATCTTCGGGCAATTGCTTAATCAGAGAGTATAAATCCCGTTGCAGAGAACCTTGCCAAAGGCAGGAAGAAAGTTCGATCGCGAACAAAAGTGAGGCTTCTGTAGGTCGGCACTTAAGGTATTCTGCGGTTCTAGCTAAGCCAAAGGCTCCACCCATACAGCCTACTCCACATAAGGGCATTCTCTTAACATTGGCAGCAAAGGGAATTTGATTCATCAACCGGATATCAAGGGAAGGAACTGCTGGAGTCAAAGTGACAGAGGTAATCTGGGAAACTTGCTGCGGCTCTAATCCCACCTGCTCTAATAATCTACCTACAGTTCCTTCCAGGATATCAACACTAGTTTTGATCGCTGCACTAGCCATCGTTCCAAATCCAGGTGGCTCGTAGAAGGAATCGAGGGGAAAGGCAAAGTAACGACCATCGATCGCCACATTGGTGAAAAAACGCTCGATGATATTTAGATCGAAATCCAACTCCATAGCTAAGAAGTACTTTTGCAGTGCTGTGGATAGCACTTTTTGTGGATAATAGTGGTTGGGAAAGCCGGTGGATGTTGCAACAATATAAGCCATAATGATTTATTTATTGTTTACTTAAGAATCAAAAGTTTTTGCATCTGCTGGGCTAGAGCTGGCAGTAGCTCGCGGTTGCTGGTGTTTAAAAAGAAATGGTCGCCAGAAAACATTTGCAAGTTAAACTCACGATTGGTTTGCTCGCGCCAGACAGAAAGTTCTTCTAGGCTGACTTTGTTGTCTTCTAAACCACCAAAAGCAGCAATGGGGAAGTCAAAGGGTTCTTCGTTAAGATAAAAGTAAGTTTCTAACAGCTCAAAATCAGCGCGTAAAGTTGGGAGAAATAGCTGCATTAGCTCGGGGTTTGCTAGCACCTCCTCTGGGATCCCCTTGAGACGCTCTAATTTTTCCACAAACTTAGCTTCTGGTAGACGATGAATTGGTGGCTCGGGGTCTGGTAATTGGGGAGCGCGACATGCGGAAACTAATAAGCGAACTGGTTTTTGCCAATTTCGCCGCCGGAGTTCCCGTGCTAGTTCAAAACTCAGGAACGCTCCCATACTATGACCAAAAAAAGCAAAGGGCTTATCTAAATAGGGTTGAAGGATAGGGGCAAGAGTTTCAATTATCGATTTCATCCTCTTTAAGGGGGCTTCTCTGCGTCGATTTTCCCTGCCTGGTAATTGGATCGGGCAAACTTCTATTTCTGGTGGCAGACATTTGCTCCAGGTGCGAAAACAGGAAATTCCCGCTCCGGCGTAGGGAAAGCAAAATAGACGAATCTGAGCTTGAGGATTGGGTTGAGGACAAGCAATCCACAAGTCGGCGGTAGGTTCACTCTCACTCTCACTATTACTTTTAGTAGCAATATTCTGCGAATTAGCAGTGCTATTCACCTCTGATAATGATTTCTGGTCGGATTGCTGCTGAAGCAGGACCAGAACTTGAGTGAAAAACTGTTTGATACTCAGCTCGGCGAGAAATTCTACTGGAACTTGAATGCCCAAATTATCTTCAAGCTGCCTTCTTAACTCAGTTGCCATCAAGGAATCGAGTCCTAAATCGGAAAGACGCTGTTGCCAATCCAGCTGGGAAACAGTAAGTCCCATCACTTGTTTCAAAAGTCGATTGAAATAATTTTCTAATAGCTGTTGGCGTTTTTTGGGGTTAGCCTTTAGAAGTTCTTCTCGCTTTTCAGCAGAGTCAAGGAAGGAAGATTTTTCTTTCGATTTAGAAGATTCATTCGCCTCTGTCGTAAAGCTCGATTTTTGCTCGTGGCGATTGGCTCTGCCACCGCGCGCGCGATCGCTTTCTTCAAACCAATAACGCTGACGCTGAAAAGGATAAGTCGGCAATGCTAAGATTCGGCGTGAATAATCGCGATCTAAACCAGACCAGTCAACGGTTACACCCCTAACGTGTAGTTGAGCCAAACTCTCTAAAAGCTGCTGCCAATCAGAGCGTTTTGGACGCAGACTAGGCAACCACTGAATATCGTTACTACTATCGGTATGTGCCAAACAATGACGACCCATTGATAGTAGCGTTGGTTTCGCCCCAATCTCAATCATTGCTTGATAACCTTGGCTAGCTAATGTCTCGATACTAGTAGCAAAGTTGACTGGCTGAAGGATATGGCGACACCAATATTGGGGAGTAGCGATTTCTGCATTCGCTTCATCTCCAGTTAAATTGGAAATAAGCTTGATTTTTGGCGGAGAATAGGTCATCTTGGCAGCAATCTTCCTAAACTCTGCCAACATTGGCTTCATCAAAGGAGAATGGAAAGCATGAGAAACCTGTAGTTTTTTGCTCTTTATGCCACGGGTTTTTAAATCAGCGATCGCAGAAGCCAAGTCATTACTATCACCAGAAAGGACGACATTTTGCAGACCATTGATAGCAGCTATTGCCACCCGCTTAGAGTAAGGTTGGATTGCCTCCGTGACCGTATTGGGGTCAGCCAGCACAGCATACATCGCGCCATTGGGAGGGAGAGCCTGCATCAGACGCGCCCGAGCAGCAACCAGTCGCAGGGCATCTTCGATGCTAAACACGCCAGCAACACAAGCAGCGACATATTCACCCAAACTATGACCCATCACCGCAGCAGGTCGAACACCCCAAGAGAGCCACAATTGAACCAGAGCATATTCGAGGGCAAACAGAGCGGGTTGAGTGTAAGCTGTTTGGTGTAATGGGGAATGACCGTTGTTAGAAAATGCTGGATAGAGAATTTCTCGCAACGGTCGATCTAGTTCCGAACGCAGAATCGCCTCGCAGCGATCGATCGTTTGTCGAAAACGGGGTGAGGTTTCGTAAAGTTGCCCTGCCATACCGACGTATTGCGAACCCTGTCCAGTAAATAAAAAGGCGATCTTGGGCTGAGTTGTACCTTGTACTTGTCCGGCAAAAACACCAGGAGTTATTTGTCTGGCAAGATAGTCAGCTAGCTTATAGTGTACTTCGGCAGTTGTGGTTGCTACCACACTCAATCGATTGTCAAACTGCGAGCGTCCGCGATTGCTAGTAAAACAGATATCTGCCAGATTTAAAGTAGGATTAGCTGCTAAGTGACTCTGATATCGTTGGGCTAACTGTCGCAGGGCGGTTTCGGTTTTCGCCGCTAGGGTCAGTAGATGGGCGGGGCGTTCTACTTCCGTTTGCTTTGGTTCGGATGAGGGTGTTTCTTCGATAACCACATGAGCGTTAGTGCCACTAAAGCCGAAGGAACTGACTCCAGCAATGCGTCGCTTCTCTCCAGCAGACCAAACTTTCTTTTCAGTAGGCACTACTATGGGCAGCTCATCCCAGTCAATATAAGGATTAGGCTCGTGGAAGTGCAAATGTGGCGGAATTGCCTCGTGCTGTAGAGCAAGTACTACTTTAATCAATCCCGCTATTCCAGCGGCTCCTTCCAAATGACCGATATTAGTTTTGACCGAGCCAATCGCCAGTGATTCTTCGGGGGAGCGGTTCTTAGCAAAAACACCTCCCAAAGCACCGATTTCAATAGGATCTCCCAAGGAAGTGCCAGTGCCGTGAGCTTCAATATAGCTAATTTGCTCTGGTTTTACCCTGGCATTTTCTAAAGCTTGACGAATTACTGCTTGCTGAGAAGGACCGTTGGGAACGGTCAAACCACTACTACGACCATCGTGATTGATGGCAGAACCTCGAATCAAAGCTAAGATATTATCTCCGTCGTTCAAGGCATCAGACAAGCGTTTGAGAATAACTATGCCACAACCTTCAGCACGAATGTAGCCATCTGCTGTGGCATCAAAAGTCTTACAGCGACCATCGCGCGATAGCATGCGGGCTTTCGAGAAATTAATTGTCACTTCTGGTGCGAGGAGTTGGTTTACCCCACCAGCTAGGGCTAAGTTGCACTCTCCGTTGCGTAGGCTAGCGATCGCCAGATGAACTGCCACCAATGATGAGGAGCAAGCTGTATCCACCGCTAGACTAGGTCCGTTGAACCCTAAAAGGTAGGATAGGCGACCAGATGCCACACTATGACAATTACCAGTGCCAAGATAGGCATCGATCTCAGTTGACTCTCTGGCGAGTAAACGTTGAGAATAGTCATTGCTACAGATACCGATAAATACCCCTGTGGAACTTCCCGCCAGACGCTCGGTCGCCAATCCAGCATTTTCCAGGGCTTCCCAACTAACTTCTAGTAACAAACGTTGCTGGGGGTCAAGGCTGATAGCTTCTCGGGGAGAGATGTTGAAGAACTGAGAGTCAAACTCGTCTAATCGCTCGACAAACCCGCCGTACCGAGTGTACATTTTGCCTGGAGTATCTGGATTGGGGTCGTAGTAAGCATCAATATCCCATCGGTCGGCAGGGACTTCACTAATAGCATCTATTCCATCGTGTAACAACTGCCAAAAAGCTTCTGGATTGTTGGCACTTCCTGGAAATCGGCAGCCCAAACCAACGATGGCAATTGGTTCGGTTTTAGCACTCTCTAGAACATTAAGCTTGGCTCTCATTTGCTTTAATTCGAGCAAAGCCTGTTTCATTAGAGCTTGATAATCTATGCTTGCTGTCTCGCTCATCGAACTTGTTCCTCCTGAATGGCGGTTAATTCTCGGGCAAGTAGGTCGGCAATTTCGTCCTGAGATAGTTCTTCTATATTGGTCGATGGCTCTAGTTCATTTACAGTTTGTGACTCCTCAGTTAAGCTGGGAGCGGGTTCGAGCAAGAGCAATTCTTGAGCTAGATAATTTACCAGTGCCTCCACTGTTGGATAGTCAAATGCCAAAGTTGAGGGAATCGAGCAACCCAAACTGCTTTGTAGGCGGTTTCTCAATTCTACTGCCATCAATGAATCCATTCCCAGCTCGGCAAAACCTTGCTGTAAATCTATTTGTTCGGGGGAATTCAAACCCAGCACTTTAGCCAGTTGCGATCGAATATGCTCTCTCAATAGATGCCAGCGTTCGGACACGGCAACTGTTTCTAATTGTCGGAGAAACTGAAGTTCCTGCTTCGAGGATGACTTCGATTCATTGTGAAAACTTTCTAGAAAAGGTGACACTATCTCAGAGGGTAATTGCCTGAGGAATTTAGACCAGTCAATTGACATAACCCCCACTTGCGGCCGCTTCACTGCTAATAGCTTACCCAATAACTGCAACCCCTGTTCTGGAGCAATAGGCTTGATTCCTTGGGTGGTCCAACGAGCTTGATCGAGACTGTCTTGTTTCGCTGCCATACCGACATCTGCCCAGGGCCCCCAGTTGATACTCAAACCCACCAATCCCAAAGATTGTCGATAATGGGTTAGGGCATCGAGAAAGGCGTTAGCTGCCCCATAGTTTCCTTGACCGGGGGAGCCCAGCAAAGAAGCAATTGAAGAGAAACAAACAAAAAAGTCTAGGGGCAATTCTTGAGTTAAGGTATGTAGATTCCAAGCTCCAGCTACCTTAGGAGCCATTACTCTGGCAAACTGCTCCCAGTTTAGCTGCTGCAATACCCCATCGTCGAGTACCCCCGCTGCATGGACGATTCCTCTTAGAGATGGTCCCCAAGCATGAGCCTGAGCCAGCAATCTGCTTACATCCTCCTGCTGAGAAACATCGGCTTTGACTGTCAGAATTTTAGCTCCAGACTGTTTTAGTTCCCCCAGTACTTCCCGTGCCTCTGGTGAGGGTTCGCGCCGTCCAGTAAGTACCAGATGTCTCGCTCCTCGTTCTACCATCAAGCGAGCTACTTTTAATCCTAAAGCTCCCAACCCTCCAGTAATTAGATAGCTATTTTCGGGATGCAACTTGGGCGACTCCCAACCTGTGGCATCGGGCAGCGAAACCACAACTTTACCAATGTGTTTGGCTCCTGCCATATAGCGGAAGGCATCGACAACTTGAGCCATGGGAAATACCTTATGGGGTAGTGGTTGCAAAATTCCTTGTCGGAACTGTGGCATCAGTTCTCTCAGCATTTGTGTAATCAAGTCGGGGTCTTGCTGGGCTACCTCTAAAAGATCGAAGGGAAAATAGGACACATCCGCTCTTGTTGCTTTTACCTGGCTTTCTGACCAAATGCCAAGTTTACCAATTTCGACAAATCGCCCTCCCTTGCCTAAAGTATCAAAGCTTTTGGGGATAAACTCCCCGTTTAAACTGTTGAGGACGATGTCTACTCCCTGCCCTTGGGTCATAGTCATCACCTCCTGGGCAAAATCCAAGGTACGAGAATTCATTACTCGTTCCACCCCTATAGATTTGAGAAAGTCCCACTTACCAGGGCTTGCTGTAGCCAAAACTTCCGCTCCCGCAATTTGTGCTAACTGGACTGCTGCTTGTCCGACACCACCTGCGGCAGAATGAATCAATACCCTGTCCCCAGCCTGAATTTGTACCTGATAATGTAGCCCATAGTAAGCAGTTAAAAAGGTAGTTGAGATAGTAGCGGCAGCTTCAAAGCTCAAATCCTTGGGTTTGGGAACGACAAAGTCAGCTTTGACGGTAACAAAGCTACTCAAACTGCCGAGCGCTAAAGCTGCTATTACTTCATCACCAATTTTGAGGTTACTTACCCGCTCTCCTACTGCTACAACTACTCCTGCACATTCTCCCCCGAAGGGCAGATCTGTAGCTGAGTCGATGCCTAGTTCGGCAGCATATTCTTGAAGCATTCCTAAAGCGTTGAGTACATCTCGAAAGTTAAGCCCAGTAGCGCGGACTCGAATTTCTACTTCCTCTGGTTCTGGTTGACGGCGTTTCATGGGCTTGAGCGTCAGATTTTCTAAAATTCCAGAGCCAGATGTCTTCACTTGAAAAGCTTCTGGCTGCTGTCCGATTCCTTGAGCTCGATCATCCTGATATTTGACTAATCTGGAAACATGACGGATTCCCCGACGGTAAGCAATCTGCTTTTCTGCTTCTGGAAAAGATAACTCTTCAAACAAAGTTTTCAGGCGATCGCTTTTTGCTGTTGGGTCTAAATCGAGGCAGGTGCAATGGAGGTCAGGATGTTCCAGGGCAATTGTTTGCCCCAATCCCCATAGTGAAGCTTGTTGTATCTGGGGGGAATCTTCTTTGGCGATCGCTTGAGCTCCCTCGGTCACCAGCCAGAGACGAGGCAACTTAGACCATCCAGCTTGAGCTATGGCTTGCACGAGATGTAATACGCTGCCACAGCCATTCACTTGCGCTTGTTGTAAAGCTTTGAGGGATAGGTCTTCTGACGGTCTGTTCTCCAGGCTCCACAGGTGAACTATACCCTCTAAGGGAGGTTGATTCTTTAAGCTTTCTTGCAGTAGCTGTTTAAAATCTTCTAGTTGAGCAGGATTTACTTGATAATTTCTTTTATCCTTTCTTTGATAACAAGAACCAACAGAAACTACTGTACAGAGATCGCCCTGCTCTTCCAGCTGTTGGGCAAGTTGGGCTCCGATTCCTTGGGAATCGACAAATAATAGCCAAGTGCTTGGTTTAGTTTTCGGTTCTGGCTGAGAGGAGCGAGTTTTCGGTTGCCAAGCAATTTTGTACAATAAATTGTCTAGATCTTCTCGCTCTTCTAGTTGAAGAATCCGCTCTAGGGCAACTCGACTGACACGTCTGAGGGATAAGCCTTCTACAAGAGCTACTAGATTTCCCGTTTCATCAAATAGACGGACTTCGGCATTGAGACTCTTTTTATTTTTACCATTGACTGGTTGAATCCGAACTTGACTCCAGAGGCAGGAACTAGTAGGGCGGTAGACTCTCAGGCGTTTTACCTTCATCGGCAAATAAGCATCTCGCTGTCCATTATCTAAGAAGATAGCACCTAGTATCTGAAAGCTGGCATCGAGTAAGATGGGGTGTAGCTGATACTTTTCTGCTTCTAACTCTAAGCTCTTCGGTAACTGAATTTGACCCAGGGCAGCAGTACCTGGCTGCTGCCACAACTGGGTAATGGCTTGAAAACTGGAGCCATATTCCATCCCTCGCTCTCGGAACTGTTGATAGTGGCTTTCAATAGATACTGGTTCGGTGTACTCAGCTTGTAAAGCCATTAAATCGGTTTGAGGCGTTTGGCCAGCCTCACTTACCAAAACTTTTCCCGAGGCATGACTTGTCCAAGAAGGCTCTGAGTTTTCTGCATCCAGATCGAGGCTAAAAATCTGAAAAGAATACGCTTTTGAATTTTCGGGGATCAAAATCAACTGGATAGTCTTGCTTTGATCTTCTGGCAGTGCCAAGGCTTGCTGAATGACAACCTCTTCCAGAACTAAATTATCGGTTTTAAAAACAGTTTTTCCTGCTGCTAGAGCCATTTCTAAGTAAGCTGTGGCTGGCACAATCGCTGTTTGATAAATATTATGATCTTGCAAAAAAGCTGGCGTATCTCGACCGATTTGGGACTCGAACTGAATTTCTTTGAGTGCTGAATGTAGTCGTTGACCGAGGAGGGGATGAAGAAGTTGGTTTGGGGTATCGTTACTTCTAGAGAGAAATTGTGTTTGCTCGGAGCTATTTTCAGTAGTTTTAAACCAATAACGCTGACGCTGGAAGGGATAAGTGGGCAATGGTAATCGTCGGCGTGAATAGTCTCGATCGAAACCCAACCAGTTAACTCTTACTCCACAAACATACAATCGAGCCAAACTTGCTAAAAGTTGCTGCCAATCCGAGCGTCTCGAACGCAGACTGGGCAGCCACTCGATCTGGTCACTATGATCAGTTTTTGCCAGACAGTGACGACCCATACTCAACAAAATTGGATTAGCACCAATTTCGAGAAAGATACCATATCCCAAAGATTGGAGCCGACTCATACTAGCTGCAAAATTGACTGGTTGGAGAATATGACGACACCAATATTCTGGAGTCGCTATTTCCCCATTCGCTTCTTGTCCAGTCAGATTAGAAATTAAAGGGATACGAGGTCGGGAAAAAGAAACCGACTGCACTACTGGCTCGAATTCTGCCAACATCGGCTTCATCAAAGGAGAATGAAAAGCATGGGAAACCTGTAACTGTTTTGTCTTCACCCCACGGGCTTCAAAAGAAGTAATTAAAGAAGCCAAGGAATCACCATGACCTGAAAGCACCACATTATGAGGACCATTCAAAGCAGCAGTGGCAACACAATCGGAGTAAGGTTGGATTGCTGCAGTGACCGTATCGAGGTCAGCAAACACTGCAACCATTCCACCATCGAGAGGGAGAGTCTGCATCAGACGTGCCCTGGTAGCAACTAGCCTCAGAGCATCTTCGAGGCTAAACACACCAGCAATACAGGCAGCGACATATTCCCCCAAACTATGACCCATGACTGCAGCAGGTCGAACACCCCAAGAGAGCCATAATTGAGCCAGAGCATATTCGAGGGCAAACAGAGCAGGTTGAGTGTAAGCTGTCTTGTGTAATGGAGAATCGCTGTCAGAAGATGGAGGATAGAGAATTTCTAATAAAGGTCGATCTAAATAGGGACGCAGAATTGATTCGCAGCGATCGATCGTTTGTCGGAAGCGGGGATGGGTTTCGTAGAGTTGCCGTCCCATACCGACATATTGAGAACCCTGTCCAGTAAATAGAAAGACGATCTTGGGAGATCTTCGACTACGTACCTGTCCTCTGACTAATGTAGCGGTTTGTCTTCCCTGGCTCAAAGCGTTGAGTTGTTCGCCCAACTGCCTTATCGATTCGGTTACAATACCGAGGCGGTGGTTAAAATGTTCTCTCCCCGTGTTGGCAGTAAAGCACAGGTCCGCTAACGATTCTTCTGGATGGGACACTAGGAAATCACGATACCGTTGTGCTAGTTCCATCAAAGTTGGCTCGCTTTTCGCCGAGAGAGTAAATAGGTGTTGAGGGCGTTCGACCCGCTCGGCATCAGCCATAACAGCAGCAACAGGAGCTTCTTCTAAAATGACATGACAATTAGTGCCGCCAAAGCTAAACGCACTGACTCCAGCGAAGCGTGTTGTATCGCTCGACCAAGGCTGGCGTTCAGTGGGGATAAACAGAGGTGTTTCCTGTAGAGAAATATAGGGATTGAGCTGCTTGAGATGTAGGTGTGGGGCAATCTCCCGATGTTGCAGTTGTAAAATTACTTTGATTAGACCAGCGATACCAGCTGCTGCTTCTAAATGACCGATGTTAGTTTTGACCGAGCCTATTGCACAGGTTCGAGCTGGGTCACGTCCTTGAGTCAATACAGCTTTGAGAGATTTGACTTCGATCGGATCTCCGAGGGAAGTGCCAGTACCGTGGGCTTCGACATAGCTAATTTGCGCTGGTTCTACACCAGCGTTTTCCAAGGCTTGACGGATGACCGCTTGTTGAGACGGTCCATTGGGGGCGGTTATTCCATTGCTAGTACCATCTTGGTTGATTGCCGAGCCCCTGATGACTGCCTGAATGTTATCTCCATCTTTTTGAGCATCTGAGAGACGCTTGATTACGACTATGCCACAACCCTCTCCACGAACATATCCATCGGCGGCAGCATCGAAGGTTTTACAGCGACCGTCAGCAGCCATCATCTGAGCCTGTGAGAAGGTAATAGTTGGCTCGGGGGAGAGCATTAAATTGACTCCTCCCACCAGACAGAGATTTGATTCTCCCCACTGTAAACTTTGACTCGCTAAGTGTATGGCTACTAAAGATGAAGAGCAAGCGGTGTCGATTGTTATACTCGGTCCGCGTAGATCGAGTAAATAGGATAGGCGGTTAGAAGCAATGCTAGGTCCAGTGCCGATGCCACTATAAGGTCCGATACGAGAACGGTCTTTGTAGAGCATCCTGTGGTAATCTATGGTACTAAGACCGATAAATACACCAGTCTGGCTACCCGCAATATCGGCTCGAACAATTCCAGCATTTTCCAGGGCTTCCCAGGCTACTTCTAACACTAGTCTATGCTGAGGATCCATCTGCTCAGCCTCGCGAGGGGAAATCTCAAAGAAGCTAGGCTCAAACCGATCCACCTGCTCCAAAAATCCCCCCCATCTAGTACTCATTTTTCCTGGTTTGCCTGGCTGTGGATCGTAGAAAGCTTCAACGTTCCATCTTTGAGGGGGAACTTCAGTGATGGCATCTACTCCATTACGTAACAGATGCCAAAATTCTTCTGGGTTCTGAGTATGGGGAAAACGACAGCCAATGCCGATAATTGCTATGGGTTCCATGCCAAAAAACTGCTTAGTGAATACTTCTACAAAATTTTTGCTCTGACACTAATCTAGAGTACTGTTAGCGAGCGAGCCGAGCGAGCTCTACTGTTACTAGCAAACGGCAAGTCTAGAAAATTGCTTAAAGGTTTTGATATTATTTTGGAGCGCTTGATTTATGTCTCCTCCTAAAGCCATGAGGCGCATTTCACGATTGACAGACCAAAGATAGCCCAAATCATTAAAGAAGCGCCGAAAATCTGAGAGGAGACGTTGGTGATTTTCAATAGCCAGATGAAAACCTTCATGTTCATAACAAAAGCACTGATTCATCCAATGGAGTGCTTCTCGTCGGGACATCCCAAATAAAGGAGACTGCAATAGTTCGTAAATAAAAGTCATCAAAAAGCGATCGTCTTTCAGGTAACGGTGAGGAAAGACACCAGAAAGTCCACCAAAGCTTGCTTGCTGAACCATGTAGATTGACATATTGGCAATAAATTTTTCATATGCCGTCGGCTTGGGAAAATCTTTGTACATATCCTTAGATAAGACCTTAGACATTGTCGTGTGGTATGCTTCATCTAAATGATGGTAATAGGAGACTGCGGTCGGAACGGGGATAAATTCTCCTTGTTTTTCTAGTTTTCGGAAATACTTGACTAGAGGATATTCCATACCCTTGAGTAGTATGTTACCCATCATGCGTGCAGCATAGTATTGGCAAGCTAAGAACGGCGAACCTACTCCCCAATTAAAGGTGAAGAAACCTTGCCAGGAAGTAGAAATCCCTCGCCCCAAAATTCCTTTAGTGGGAGTTGTGACTACAAACTTTTCTTTCTCCTCTAATTGACTTAGATATTGAGAATAATATTGCCTTTTGCTTTTAAGCATATTTTTAGCTAAAAAACGCAAGGCGTAGTATTGAGATGTCACCCAAGAGTTATTCCCCAAACTCGATTTGTACGAGTGTGATTTTTGCAAGTTTTGCAGCGGTTTCTTCCCGATCAGAGCCATCGCTGTCATCAACCCCATTTTGCGAAAGGCGTGAATGTGGGAATATTCCTGCTGAGTTTCTAGATCTAACTCCTGACAAACCGTGTCATAACCTCCAATGGTCCTAAAAACGCTAGATGTGATCTGATTAAAAGCAACTGTTTCGGTTTCAGTTTCAGCAGTGTAATTATATTTGGTAAACCAATGAAGATGATTTAAAGCTATTTTTTGAGAGGGAGAAGCTGCTTCGTAGATTGGAGTGCCATAGAGCAGAGAATGCTCAGGTTCGCTCCAATAGCAATTGCTATTACTGCTGTATTTGAAGTTCTTGTCTAGTTCTTCTATTTTTTCGGTGTAGTCAGAAACAATATTACTACGATAAGTAGTTTCTATTAGTTTGAAATGTTTATTTCTACGTCCTTTAATTACAGTTGAAGATTCTGGGTTTGTTGCTAAAGCTTTGATGGTATCTACCATGACATTCTTTTTTTTAGAATAACAATGTTAATTTTGCTTTTACTGTGGATACTTGGATATTTGAAATTCCTCAACTAAATATTGAGTCAAAGCCTCAATGGTAGGGTAGTCGTACATCAAGGTAGGATCGAGTTTTACGTTTAGCCAATCTTCTAAGTCACCAGTCATACCAACTGCTGCGGAGGAATCGAGACCATAGCGATCAAAAGGAGTTGCAATATCGATATCATCTGAATTGACTTCTAACATTTGAGCTAGATAGGAAATTATCCAGGCTTGAATCTCTGTTGTTGTTGGCAGCTTGTAAACGTCGTCTTCAGAAGCACAATTTTGCTTGACTGAAACTATAGGTTGGTTAGCAATTGAAAAATTTTGAAGTTCCATTTTCTCAACTTCTATGGTTTTTATTAATATGGATGATACTGTTAGCAAAAGTGTTTTTACTTGAAATTAAATGTGCTACGAAAATGAAAAATCTTAACTTTAATCATTGATAATACCAAATATAAGATTGTCTGTAGCACATTCGTTAACGGTATCAATGCGGTTTTCAAAAGTAGATAAACAGCTTGGTTTATTACTCTCTAATCTCTTTACTGCTTGATTTTTTTTGACTCGATTGTAGCTACTTTGGGAACCTTGACATTCCAAGCCAGACCAACCGCTTCTAAAGCACGAATCACCCAGGCACTAGGATCGATTTGCCACCACTCCAGTCCCACAATTGCCGAGTTGGGAAAAGCATGATGATTGTTATGCCACGACTGCCCAAAAGTTGGTATAGCTAGCCAGATATTATTGGTGCTGCGATCGCCAGTGTTGAAAGGACGGCTGCCATAGACATGACAGATCGAATTGGTACTCCAAATAAATTGATGCACCAAGAAGATTCGGACGAGTCCTCCCCATAGGAAGCCTCGAAAGACTCCTATCGATGTCTCGGTCATAACTCCTCCTAAAACCGCGGGAATGACTAAACCCAGAACTACCCAAATTGGTTGTAGTTGATTGATTCTGGCGATAATCGGATCTCGTAGTAAATCTTTAGCAAAGAGCATCGAATTGGTGATTTCGCCTTGTAAGATCCAGCCGACGTGAGCGTGCCATAGTCCCCGCAGCCGACCGCCGATTCCATCACCTTGCAAATGAGGTGAATGGAGATCCCCAAATCGATCGGTATATTGATGATGACGACGATGATGAGCTACCCAATAGATAACTCCGCCGCCAACTGCCATAGAGCCAAGAATAGCAAGCATAATTCGGATGGCAGTAGTAGTTTGGAAAGCATGGTGGGAAAAGTACCGATGAAAACCTACTTCGAGTCCGAGTGCGGTCAGAGTATACATGCCGACCAAGAGTCCAATTTCCCAAGCACTAATTCCAGACTGGAAAAATAATCTAAGTCCAATTAATGCCCCGATTGTAGGGATCAAAACAACCCAAAAGCTCAATCTTTTGTAGGCGTTTTGCAAATATTTACTCTCGATCCTGATCTTCATCGTAAGTTCCTAAGTTCGTGAGAAAAATTATTCAACTCTAACTTTTTTTGACTCGATCGCAGCTGTTGTAGGAACTTTCACGTCCCAGACCAAACCCATTGTTTTGAGTACTCGAATTATCCAAGCACTAGGATCGATTTGCCACCACTGTAGTCCCACAATTGCCGAGTTGGGAAAAGCATGATGGTTGTTATGCCACGACTCTCCCAAAGTTGGTATAGCTAGCCAAATATTGTTGGTGCTGCGATCGCCAGTATTGAAAGGACGGCTGCCATAAATATGACAAATCGAGTTGATACTCCAGAAAGCGTGATGTACTAAAAATACCCGAACAAATCCGCCCCATAGCAACCCCTGCCATACTCCTATCCATGTTCCTGTGAAAACGCCTCCCAAAACAGCAGGGATAGCAAAACCTAAGAATACCCAAAATAGATATAGTTGATTCACCTTAACAATAACAGGGTCTCGCAGCAGGTCTTTAGCCAAGAGCACATTCGGAAACTCACTCTCAAAAAACCAACCTAAATGAGCGTGCCAAAAACCGTAAAATGTATTAAAGCACTCTCCCTTGGTATTTAAATAAGGTGAATGAGGATCTCTGGGGCGGTCACTGTCCTGGTGGTGGCTTCGATGATGGCTTACCCAATGGATGATATGACCCACTGCAGCCATGGATCCTAATATGGCGAGTATGACTCGAACAGCAGTAGTAGTTTGGAAAGCGTGGTGGCAAAAATGCCGATGAAAACCCACTTCAAGTCCGAATGTGGTCAAAACATACATACTGACCAATAATCCTACTACTACAGGATTGATGCCTGTGTATGGAAGTAGCCCAACTGTAAAGAGCGAGCCGAATAAAGGAATTAAAACAGCCGCCCAGCCAAAATTTCTTTGTATTTTTTTTAAACGGGCATTTGCTCTGGTCATTTTTCGTTTTTGCTTTGAATTGACCTTAAGCTCGATTTGCGTCTCTTTATCTGATTGCACTGACATCGATCTATTCATGTTCATGACAATTTAGATTGACTCTATCAAGAGCTGAAAATGTCTTTACTTTTGCTGGAGTTAATCTTCTGGATCTGGTATTTTATATTGGCTGATGTAGTTTATGACTTCTGATTCATTACGCCCTGTTTTGAATAAGCGTTTGACAAAATCTAGACAATAAACTTGATAATCACTCCAATGAGTTTGCTTGGGTATATATTTAAATCGTTCTCTCCAGCTAACGATTAATACATTTATGTATTTGTGAAATGTGGCTTCACTGATATCTAGCTTTTTTTTTGCTTCTGAGCGACTAAAAAACCGTACTTTCTTGCCGCTTTTTGGGTCGGTAGCCCACATTAATTGTTTCCCCTTTAAACATTGAAAGTTAACTTCTAGCTAAATCCTAATTTTTTTCAAGTATTTTGCTTTACTCTAAAATACTCGAACTTTCTTTGTCGCTCACTCTTGTTTACCTCGCTGGCTATATTTAAGCTCAGTTCTTTAATTTTGTCTGTGGAAAAAATCTACATCGTTACATTTTTTTGGCAATTTGGTAATTATATCAAATCTGTTAAATAGAAATCTGCCTGATTGCCTGACACAAGTACCTCAAAGCTTTACACTCTATAGACTTTGTTTTTTATACTCAAAAGGTATTTTCTAATCAAGAGATCGCTTTAAAGCATTAATATACCGTACTTGAGAAATCTGATTTTTACGAAAATATTGGGATTGACATAGATGTGTCAGGCAGTCAGGACATCTGCTTAGGTGTAGACAATTACCTGGATTTGATACTAAGTCAGTAGTAAGAAACTTGCTTTGTACTGACAGGAAATGAGCGGGCAGCCGCTAGCCCTTTGGTTCATTGAGAGGATAAGGCAACGCGGCAGCTAAGGCTGCCAATAATCGATACACTTTTGATATATTTTCTTGATGGAATCTTTAATTAGCAACGGCTTAAACTCCTATACTGTTGTTTCAGAGAAGAAGATAATCAACTTTTTTAAAAACCTACTCAGGAAAATATCAGATATGACTCAGGAATTCTTCAGCCAGATAAATTATTATGGCAATCAAAAGCAGTTCTCACCTTAATTAGCAGTTCTCACCTTAATTAATTGTTGAATAAGGAACTTTTCAGCCGCTCTCTCAATCTATTCAATTTAATGAACGAGGAAAAGAAACAAACACAACTGAAATTAACAAAGTAGGATTAAAAATATTAGAGATGAAATTAGTACAGATGGAGAAAGACGTCTACAACTATAGCAAAATCTATGTTCAGGTTTATTGTACTCTGCTAGCCAACTTAGAAACTTCTGGGTTTTTACCCTCAAGTTTTTCTACTCAAGAAAGAGCTAAAGCTGACGCGATTGCTAAACTTGCAGGCATCCACACTGATGCAATTGTCGAATATCTCGCGACTAATTTTTCTAGAGAACCACAATCAGCTAAAAGTTGAGTTTTGTTTGACTTTATTAATAAGTTTTTCTCGCCATTGAGCTTCTTGAGGCTAAGATATCTTTAATTTCCTACCATAGGCTTAATCAAGCTCTAAATACAGTTCATTTTGCCATTCTAGGAAAAAAAACCCCAGGTTATTGTTCATAGGGTTTAGTGTTTAAGTGTGGTTACTTTTCATCAAACCCTTTTTTGTCTCCAATGATTTTTGGGCTTGGAGCGGTCGAATCGAGCGTTAACGTGGATCAATTAAATACGTCACATTAACTAACTGACGTTCTCCAGAAAGCCACTCCTTCGCAATTGTAGCAGCTAGCTTTTTTACTCGCCGAGATGGATTATTCTTTAAATAAGCTCTCATCGTCTGTGGTTCCAAGCATAATTCCTCTGCTGCTTCTTCATGAGTTAGACCAAAAGCCAAGCGAAAATCTAAAGGATGCAATTCCCCAATCTCCTCAAGCTCACTAATAATCTGGTTAATATCAATTTGACAGTTGTTTTTATTAGTTACAATCACTTTACTATACCTCTTTAGATTGATCGAGCAATTTACAGATTTGAAGTGTATTTACTAGGTTGTAATTTATCTAACAAAGATTCAGTTTCAGTCCACAAGTGCAAAAACTCAGCTTTGCTTTGAGGATTCTCGCTCCAATCAGAAACCACCTTCAAACTGCCCTCTTTAAACCCAGTCCGACAAGCATAACGGCGAATTTTGCCACTCGAAGTCTTGGGAATACTCCCCGTCTTCACCAGAACTGCCGCATACACCTCTAGACCATGTTCCCTTGCCACTGCCTGACGCAGTTGCCCCACTACCTCCTTAGTCTCAAGCCGACGTAGGTAAGAACGCTCCACCTCTTGAACTACCACCAACCGTTCTCGACCCTTGAGCTCTACTCCAAATGCCGCTCCACAACCAGGTCGCAGTGCTGGATGACTGTTTTCCACCGTCCGTTCGATGTCCGTGGGATAATGGTTTTGTCCCCGAATGATAATCGCATCTTTGATTCGCCCAGTGATATACAACTCTCCATCTCTGAGGAATCCCAAATCTCCCGTGCGTAGAAACGGTCCTTCCCCTGTATCGACCAGATAGGCGCCAAAGGTCTGTTCTGTCTCTTGGGGTCGATGCCAATAACCTTGGGCGACCGAAGCTCCAGAAACCCAAATTTCTCCCACTCGCTCCTGAGGACACTCAGTTTTGGTTTCGGGGTCGACAATGATTACCTTTTGGTCGGGCAAGCTTCGACCACAGCCGACAATGGTGCAATTGCCTTCAAGCTCTGGTTCAGTGACCACGACTTGGTTTTGCGCCAAAGCCGCCGCTTTTACCGAGCGCAGCACTGGAGGAGCGGTTTTTAATCCCCCCGAAACAATTAAGGTGGTTTCTGCCATACCATAGCAGGGGTAAAAGGCTTCTCGTCGAAACCCACAAGGGGCAAAAGTAGTCGCAAACTGGTCGATGGTTTCGGCTCGCACTGGCTCGGCTCCAGTAAATGCAACTTCCCAACTGCTCAAGTCCAGGCTGGCAAGTTGACTGTCGGTAATTTTGCGGGCGCACAATTCGTAAGCAAAATTGGGTCCTCCACTGGTGGTAGCTCGATAGCGAGAAATTGCCTCAAGCCATCGCCATGGCTTTTGCAGAAAGTCGACGGAAGACATCAGAGTGACCTGAAAGCCACCATATAGAGGTTGTAGTACTCCTCCAATCAATCCCATGTCGTGATAAGGTGGTAGCCAGATGACTCCTTGGCTGTCCCTTCGATGACCGAAACAGTGATAAATGGCGTCGAGATTGTGCCACAGATTACGGTGACTCACCATCACCCCCTTGGGGGTTCCGGTTGAACCAGAGGTGTATTGTAGCAATGCTAAGCTGTCACGATTGATTGACGGTTGCTGCCAGGAAGCAACGGGTTCGCAGATGATTTGCTCGGTCGCTAGCCATGGGAGTGCGGCTAAGTCGCGATTGTCGGCAATGCGATGTTGAAGGTTGGCAATTAGGGTGCTAGTGCTGAGGGCGACTGAGGCTTGGGCATTGGTAACAATTGCCTGCAGTCGTGAGAGATTTTGATTGCGCCTTGGTGGATAGGCAGGTACGGCTATAATTCCTGCATACCAACAGCCGAATAAGCCGATGATGAATTCTAGTCCTGGTGGATACAGTAGTAAGGCACGATTGCCAGGGAGTTCTAGCTGCTGTAGCTGGCTGGCTACTGCCCGTGCTTGTCGGTCTAATTCTCCATAGCTGAGTTGTCCTGATTCGGTTTCGCCATGACGAAGATAGGTATACACTGTTTGTTCTGGCTGGGATTGAGCTCT
>JASJDX010000114.1 GCA_030064975.1 Pleurocapsa sp. MO_192.B19 | reverse complement strand
GTAGGTTATCCAAACTACGGAGAATGATGACGGAAATGGTGTCATCATTCTCCGTAGTTTGGATAACCTACTGGCGGTAGAAGTAGGCGAAGTTAGAGCTGAGCAGGAAATAGTAATCAAACAAATTGATGGTCCAATTCCCAAACCACCAGGTATTGCAGGAGCTACAGTTTTGGGTGATGGTACTATCATGCCCATTGGCGACGTACTAGAGCTAATCGAAATCGCTCAAGGTAAGAGAACTATTGAAATTGGCTTTAATATTCTCGATGGTGCAGCAGCTATCAAACAATCTCAAGCCGAAAACATCCAACAAGAGCCAATGGTATTAGTAGTTGATGACTCGATTACAGTTCGTGAATTACTTTCAATGAGTTTCAATAAGTTGGGTTATCGTGTAGAACAAGCTAGAGATGGTCAGGAGGCTTGGGACAAACTTCGTGGTGGTTTAGTTTGTGACATGATTTTCAGTGATATTGAAATGCCTCGCATGAATGGTTTGGAGTTACTGTCTCATCTTCATAAAGATCGACAACTTAAGTCCATACCCGTCGCTATGCTGACTTCTCGTGGTGCAGATAAACATCGGCAAATAGCTAATGATTTAGGTGCAAAAGCTTATTTAACCAAGCCCTACACTGAAAAAGATCTCATGGATGTGGCACAACATCTAATTGAAATTAATCGGGCGAATAAAGAAGCTGAATCTGTTACCGTTAAAATTAATAAAGTTAAAAATCTTAAGTCAAAAACCGAATTTCGAGATACACCCCTAGTCTTAATTATTGATGATTCAGTAACAGTTAGAGAGTTGTTATCCATGAGCTTTAGAAAGGCTGGTTATCGTGTCGAACAAGCACGAGATGGTCAAGAAGCCTGGGAAAAACTTAGTGAAGGTTTAGAGTGCGATATTGCTTTTTGTGATATTGAAATGCCTCGGATGAATGGGTTGGAACTTTTGTCCCAACTACAAAAAGATGAAAGGCTCGCACAATTACCCATCGCCATGTTAACTTCTCGCGGAGCGCAAAAAATGCGTAATATAGCCGCTTCTCGTGGAGCAAATGGTTACTTTGTTAAACCTTATGTTGAAGATGAACTATTGGAAGCAGCTAAAAAAATGATGAATGGAGAAATGCTAATCGAAAATGTCGATGAGGAACTTTAAAAGGATGAAGGATGAAATTAGGAATTACTTGTCCCAGCAAAGAAATTCTAGATTAAGTAGTTGTCCATTGTCCATTGATTAGTATGATTAAAATAACAGTCTGTTTTAGTGTATTTTGGTTGGGTAGCTTGTGGGGCGTTCAGTCGGCTATTGCTACTGAGACCAAAGCTCAAGACATTAAATTGGAGGTTGGTATTCTTCAGCGATTGGGAGCTGCACCAATAAATAAGGAAGACCCTTTCATCAACCAAGTTACTATTAATAGTACTTCTGGTGATTCCTTAAAAGTTAGTTTTCCTGAGTCGGCTAAATCTATTCCAGCAATTGAAACCCAAGAAGTGCTGCTCAAGGTAGATTCTGTGGCGATTCCCCAGCCCAAACTAGTAGAAAAATTAATTTTAAGCGATCGCTCTACCTTTGAAACCGCCGAAGATAGTGCCAAATCTTGGGAAAAACTGGGTATCGAAGTTGAGGTGGCTCAACCTGGACGTTGGCAAGTATGGGCAAAAAGGGATGTTTACCAAACTCCTTTGGTTCGTCGTTGGCTACTCCATAGTTTAGAAGCCAACGGCTATACTAGTCCCTATCTCTCTACTAAAGTAATACACAAAGAACCACAAGTCACCGTAGTCATTAATGACAAGGAATATAACCACGATGAAGTAGAAATAACCACCAACAAAAACTTAGTCAAGGTCAATACTACCCATAATCCTCAGGAGGCTCGTCTCTATGGTGGTAGTTTGAAGCTTCAGCCCAATGCTCATGGGGAATTTACCCTAGTCAATCATGTCCCCTTAGAAACTTATTTGCGGGGGGTTGTCCCTTACGAAATTGGGGCAAATGCCCCTCCTCAAGCTGTTGCGGCTCAAACAATTATTGCTCGTACCTACGCTCTACGGAATTTAAGACGTTTTGCTACCGATAATTATCAACTCTGTGCGACGGTACATTGTCAGGTATATAAAGGTTTAAATGAGGCTAATCCTATTAGCGATCGCGCGATCGCTAAAACCGCAGGGTTGGTTCTCACCTACGACAATGAATTGATTGATGCTCTCTATTCTTCTACGACTGGTGGCATAACAGCTGCTTTTGAAGACACCTGGAACGGTGCAGAACGTCCCTATCTCCAACCTGTCATTGATGCTCCTCGTCCTCTTTGGAATTTGAAGCAATACCCCCTCAATGATGAACGAACATTTCGTCACTTTATTAGTCTCAATCAAGGATTTAATGAAACAGGAAGACAAGGAGTATTTCGTTGGCGCAAGACTAGAAGTATTACTAACCTAAACCAAGATCTACGCAAGTATCTCCAGAAAACTCGCCATCCTCTAGCTGATTTCAACACTATTGAATCAATGCAGGTTCACAAGCGATCGTCTTCTGGCAGAATTTTAACTCTAGCGATCCAAACCGACAAAGGAAAACTACAACTACACAAGAACGAAATTCGTAGTGCGCTACAGCCTCCTCGTAGTACCTTATTTTATCTTCAGCCAATTTACAACGATGCTAAACAACTTAAGAGTTATGCCTTTATAGGTGGTGGTTTTGGCCATGGTGTAGGCTTAAGCCAATATGGTTCTTATAATCTGGCAAAATTGGGTTGGTCAGCAGATCGAATTCTCGCTTTTTATTATCCCCAAACTAAAATTAAACCTCTAGACGATACCATTGTCTTCTGGCGTGATGAACCAATCGAATTGTCAATCAGTAGCAAGTAAAACACTTATTAATTGGTAACGACGACCAGAATTGCTATATTAATTGAGTTTGTATGTTACAGGAAGTTTCTGAGAAGTAAAACCTCTAAGCAAATATTTGTTGTAAGCAAGGACGTTCCATTGATGATCCTGAATCCTGTTCGTACAGGTTATTTTAAACTTGAGTATTTTCCAAATTGATATAAGGCAGAAGGCGCAAAGGCATTCTTTTTGCCGTATGCAGGCAGAAGCCTTTGAACTGCTTTAATGCCCAAATTGTAAGATCTATTTTTCATGCAGATTTATAGCAATACTTTGAGCAAACTGTCGTTCGCGAAGCGTGTCCGAAGGACATAGCCGAAGGGCTACTTGCTACTTACGAGCAATTTATACCATTTCTCGTAAATAGCTAGAGACTTCGGTGATGGCAGGGGTTAGGGTGTAGGGTGTGGGATGTAGGTAAAATAAGAGTTTTGAGCGCGGGGGATGCGCCCGCAGGTGGCGCATATCCAACCGCGCTGTTGAGTCTTTTACTTATACGAAATGAGTTTTTTAATCTCTCCGATTACTTTTGAGAAATGGTATAAATTTTCTGTCCTAACCGATTGACGTACTGCGATAGTATGAGATATCTCTACAGAGTTTGATGGTTTGACATATAGACATAATGGGGAGCAAGTCAGATTTGGTATTGATGCTCTAAATAAGGTTTAGGTTAAAAACAGCGCAACCAAAGCAAACAGCAGAGTAGGTAAACTGTTGAAAATTGCCGTTCCTATCAGTAGCACTCATTTTTGGCGGTATCTCTCTTGTCTTTAAAGTTGCCAATGAGGGTTTGAACCGTTAGGTGTTATGGTTAACACTAAATTAAGTAACCATAAACATTTAATTAACATTACATTAATTTGAATAAAAATAGTTTATTAACCCCAGACAGGAAGACAAATGAAGCTGCCAAGACAATTAATCAATCACCATCGCCAGAAAAATTAATTTCAGATGCCTTGAGTTTGGCAATTTTATTCATAGCAGTAATCGCTCTGGCTTTTTCTCCGATATTTACTAAACTCAGTGAAATAGAAATTAGTCCAACAGTAACAATCTTTAATCGTCTTTGGATTGCAACTGTCATCATAAGTTGTTGGCGACTAATTAAAACTCCCCCAGAATTTACCAAGATTCAATTAAGAGAATATACTCCTGACTATAAACAACAGGGTTTATTAATCCTTGCCAGTATCGCCGCTACTACTTCTGCTGTATTCTGGGCGATTTCTTTTACTCACACCAGTGTTGCTAGCTCAACTTTGTTGCGTAGTCTTACACCTTTGTTTATTAGCTTTGGGGCATGGCTCATTTTAAAACAGCAATTCAATCGTCAATTTATGATAGGAATGGTGCTATCAATGATTGGTGGTATGGCGATTGGTTGGGATGATTGGCAACTGGGTACACAATATTTAATTGGTGATGGTATTGCTCTACTTTCGGCAGCACTCCATGGAACTAATATTTTAATTGTTGGCTATTTACGCGATCGCGGTTGCGAAACTGCTACAGTTTTGTTTTGGCGATGTGGCTGTGGTGCTTTAATAGTTTTTCCCCTAGTTTTGTTAACAGACACAACACTATTACCGATTTCGGTACAAGGTTGGTTAACCGTTATTGCTCTAGCGTTTGTTTGTCAAACTTTTGGACAAGGTTTATTAGTCTATAGTTTAAAGCAGTTTTCTTCTAGCTTTGTTGGTATATTTACTCTGTTAAAACCCGCGATCACAGCAGTTTTAGCTTGGGTGATTTTTACTGAAAGTTTAAGTTTTTCTAGTGGCATTGCTTTGCTCTTAATTTTAGTGGGTATTTATTTAGCCAAATCGAGTGAGGCTTTGACATGACTTCTCAAATTTTCTCTCTGCCTACATTTCAGTTTGCTTGTTTTCCCACTAATTGATCCTTCTGCCCTCTGCCTTCGTTCAATTGTAATTAAATCATTATTACCCTTTAACAATCGCTCCAAAATCCGCTAAAACTCTGGCATGATTACGGAGTAAACCCAACAAGTTTAAACGATTACGCTTAATATCAGGATTTTCTGCCATAATTAGTACGCTATTTTCTCCATCAAAAAAGTTACTCACTTCAGGAGCAATTTTAGCTAAACTGTCTACCAATAATTGATAGTTGCGTCCTGCTTGAGAAGCTTCTGTTTGGGGTAATAACTCTATTAGTGCCTGATATAATTCTTGTTCAGAAGACTGCTCAAATAATTGGGGATCGACTACTTCTTTAGGGTCTAAAGTTTGGGTATCTAAATCACCTTTGGCTGCCAAACGTGCAGAACGATTGATAGTTTCATAAATTTCGTTTAATTTACCATTATCGCGAATTTCCTGGAGGAATAGAGCGCGATCGCGCACATCCAGTAAGTCTTCTAAAGCTCGCTCGGTATATTTAGGATCGTTATCTCCAACGATGGCATTAACTAAATCGTAATCAATGTTTTTCTCGTCTTGCAACAGAGTACGAATCCTTTGAATAAAGAATTCTTGTAAAGCTGTCACGGGAGATTCTTGCTCGGAATGAGCCGAAACAAAATCTGCTGCGCCCTGCTCAATAAGTTGATTTAAATTAATTCCTAAATCGGCATCCCAAGTAATATTAACCACTCCATTAGCTGCACGACGCAGAGCAAAAGGATCGGATGAGCTAGTGGGAATCAAACCTATACCAAAGATACCAATTAAAGTATCCAAGCGATCGGCTAAACCTACCACTTGACCATTTAAAGTACTGGGCATCATATCATCTGCCCCTCTAGGCAGATAATGCTCAAAAATTCCTTTAGCTACGGTGGGAGACTCGCCACTTACCAGAGCATATTTTTCCCCCATTACCCCTTGTAATTCAGGAAACTCATAGACCATTTGCGTAACTAAGTCTGCTTTACAAAGTAGGGCAGTGCTTTCAATTTCGCTTTGTTGTTCCTCATTGGTATTGAGTTGTTCGGCAATGATTTTAGCAGTATCGATAATACGGTCTACCTTATCCCGCATTGTACCTAAATCTTGCTGAAAAGTGACTGTTTCTAGTTGTGGCAGATAAGTATCTAAGTGTTCATCGCAATCTGCTTGATAGAAGAATTGAGCATCGGCTAGTCTGGCACGAATTACTCTGCCGTTACCTTCGGCAATCACATCTTTTTTATGAGGATCGCCGTTAGAAATGGTGATAAAATTAGGTAATAGAGTATGATTGCTATCTTCTTGTTTATACACAGGAAAGTAACGCTGATGGCTGACCATGACTGTCGTAATCACCTCAGTTGGTAACTTGAGAAAATCTGCTGCAAACTGACCTGTTACTGCTGTCGGATATTCCACCAAATTAGTAACTTCTGCGAGTAAATCGGGATATATCTCAGCTTTTCCCTTTAATTTAGCCGCCTCTGCTAGTATTTCTGCCTCTATTTTCTCTTTTCTGGCTTTTGAATCTACCTCTACGGCAGCCGAGCGCAGAGTAGCGACATAATCTGTAGCTTGAGTAATAGTAATTGTTTCGGGATGTAAAACACGGTGTCCACGGGAGGTGCGATCGCTTTGGATCGTTTCTGAACCATTAACTAACTCTAGGGGTAAAACTTCACTATCCCATAATGCCACAAGCCAGCGAATAGGACGGGGAAAGCGTAAATCGCCATCTCCCCAGCGCATAAAGCGTTTACCTTCTAATTTAGTAATCCATTGGGGACAAAGTTCCTGTAAAATCTCTTTGGCACTACGTCCTTTAATTTGTTTTTGAATAAAGACAAATTCTCCTTTGGGAGTATCACGAATTTCTAAGTCATCTAGACTAACACCTTGTTTACGGGCAAAACCCTCGGCTGCTTTAGTAGGTTGACCGTCTTTGAAAGCTGCTTTGACAGGAGGCCCTTTTACTTCTTCTTCGCGGTCTGCTTGTTGACTAGGAAGATCTGTAATCAGTATGGCTAAACGGCGAGGAGTCCCATAAAATTCGATCTTGTTGGGATTCAAAAACTCCTCGGACAAACTGGTGGAGATTTTAGCTTGCCATTGTGCGATCGCACTACCAACAAAATCTGCGGGTAATTCTTCTGTACCTACTTCCAATAAAAAATTAGCCATAAAAGAGATTTACTTAATGCCGTACAGTTTAAACAGGATAGCAGTTATCGGCGATCGGATGAGTATAAATTAGTCAGCTGTGTCCATTAATCAATTTTTAATTATTGTAATTGAATCTAAGTTATCGCATCTAGCCACTTGATTTAGCCATGATGACCAGTTAAATTAATTAGAAGTTATGAAATAATTAAAAATTTATTACTAATCTACCTCCACATTTCGGCATCTTACTGCATAATAGTAAACGGCACTATGGGTGGAGTTTGGCGTGAAAAAAAACACTTTAAACCGCTACATATAGTATATAGCCTTTATATTTAAATTTGATTAGTACTTGTAATGAAACTATCTTCTGTCAAACAAGCAGAACAAACTAGACATTTACTGCTAGCTCAACTTAGAGAACATCAAACACCAATGAGTTTGCAGGAATTGGGAATTAACTTGGGTGGCGAAACTAAATTATCCCAGCGGACTCTTAAAGAAGCTGCTTGGCAGCTAGTAGAAGAAGGGAAAGCTAAGTTTAATTCCACTTGGGATTTAGAAATTGTGTAATTTTTGCTGACATTACAGCTAAAAAGTTGGTGAAGGCGTACTATCTAGATTACAGTACGTCTTTTTTAAGGTTGATTGTTATGTTGCCCAGACATCAAAGACAACATAATCCATTTGGTAATCGAGGAGATAAACCAGGAGATAGTCGCAAATCTTTTCAGGTTGACCGCGATCGCATTCTCTATTCTTCTGCATTTCGGCGTTTGGCACAAGTAACTCAAGTAGTTACCGCCCAAGAAGGTCATGTGTTTCACAATCGTTTAACCCATTCTCTAAAAGTAGCTCAGGTAGCCCGTAGGTTAGCCGAAAGATTATTGGCAGAACAACCTCTAGTTGCCGAAGCAATTGGCGGTATCGATCCTGATGTAGTCGAAGCAGCGGCACTGTCTCATGATTTGGGACATCCACCTTTTGGTCACACGGCGGAAGAAGAGTTAGATGCCTGTGCGATCAAAGCGGGTTTGGCTGATGGTTTTGAGGGGAATGCTCAGTCTTTCCGTATCTTGACACGGTTGGCAATTCATCGCATTGATTATTATGGTTTGAATTTAACTAGAGCTACCCTAAATGCAATTTTAAAATATCCTTGGTTGCGATCGCCAGATAAGCAATCGAAAAAACACTGCAAGTATTCTATATATAATTTAGATCGGGAAGCTTTTCAATTCGCTAGACCAGAATTAAATGAGTTCCAATCAATCGAAGCTAGCATCATGGACTTTGCTGACGATATTACCTACAGCGTTCATGACTTAGAAGACTTTTATTTAGCTGGTTTAATTCCCCTGGAGTTATTGGCAACAGATTGGGATGAACTAGATCGCTTCACCACAGAGTGGTTGCGGGAATCACCCGAAAATCTTGTGGCAAGGGCAGTCAAGGCTAATCCTCATCGGTTTCAAAACTTTTTGGATGCTACTTATAACCTTAAAGGACAATATCGCCCTGGCTCTTTTGAACAAAAAGCCCAAATTAAACGAATTAGCTCACAATTAATTCAAACCTATATCCATTCAGTACAGTTAAGCACTAAATACGGCGATCGCGGCTATTTAAAATACAATCGTAACCGAGAAGAAGAACTCAAGTTTCTGCAGCGAATTGTATGGTCTTATGTAATTTCTAATCCCCGTTTAGCTACCCAAAGATACGGGCAAAAAAGAATTATTAGAACCTTATTTGAAATTTATTTAGAAGCTATTCGCGATCGCGATTTAAGTTTTATTCCTGCTCGTTTTGTCAAAGAATTTTTAGAAATTGAAGAAAATTCTCATAGCACAACCCAAGTTACTCAGGAAAAAACCCGCATGGCAGTAGATATTGTCGCAGGATTGAGTGAAGCAGAAGCAGTAGTTCAATATCGTCGTCTTATAGGCATTAGTCAAGGCTCTTTTCTCGATAATTGGAATTGATTTCAATAGCTTGGCTTGATTCCCCCAAAAAATAAAATAATCATCTGGGGACTAAAGCTGATTTCTGCTTTACAAAAATTTAATATTGCCGACATAATATCCGCAAAAATTGGTAACGTTTTTGTAGCAAGACAGAATGTAAGCTTGTGTGTTAATAGCACCAAAGCATTAAAACTACAGGAGCGATCGTCACAATGTCCGATGAATTGACTGCTGCTCAATATGCCTTAAACCAAACCTTACCAGAAGTCAGAGAAATATTAAGTAGCTTTATCTCCGACTCTAGTTTTAATAATCAGGTTAGTTTAGCTTTTAGTTTGTCTTTAGCAAAGGACAGTAATTACGCTCAAGAAATTCTTAGTCAATGGTTAGCAGGAGAAGCCATATTACCAAAAATAGAAATCATTTCCAGTAGTTCGATTAATGATGCTTTGGGCGCATACGCTGCCGAAACTAATACTATTTATTTATCCCAAGAATTTTTAATTCAAAGCCAAGATAATCCTGATGCGGTTAGGAATGTACTACTAGAAGAATTAGGACACGCTTTTTCTCATCAATTAAACCCAGAAGATACACCAGGAGACAAAGGAGCAATTTTTAGCTTATTAGTTCAAGATAGAGCGATCGCTCCCGAAATTTTAGCAAAATTACAAACCGAAGATGACATCGTTACTGTGACTCTAAACAACCAAGATCTTCAGATCGAACAGGCAGAAGCAGGCATAAATCCCGCTTTCGATCTAATTGGACTAACAGATTTACGCAACGATCCTAATTTTGCCGATATCGACGGTACTGGTTTTGATGTTGTCATTATTGATAGTGGTTTAGATCGCACTCATCCTTTATTAGATGATAATTACAGGTTTGGAATAGATTATATAGATGGAGACAACAATCCTAATGATTTAGTCAATCATGGAACTCATGTATCGGGTATTATCGGTGCGGAAGATGAAAATATTGGAGTTGCGCCAGACGTTGGTTTAATTGGATTAAAGGTTGGTGATAGTCGCCAATTGAATGGTTCAGTAATCAATGAAGCCTTGCAACAGGTACTTGATGAAGTAACAAATCCTGATTCAGAATCTAATATCGTTGCCGTAAATTTATCTTTTGGGAACGGTTTTTATACTTTACCCGATCAACCCAACTCCCTAATTGAGAATGAACGTCGTCGTATAATCAGAGATTTAGAAGCAGCAGGTGTTGTTGTTGTGGCTGCTGCTGGTAATAATTACAGAGGCAAACCCAATAGCGAGGGAAATATTTTAGATTCGACAGGAAATCTGCTCGATCCCAATCAAGAACCAAACTTAAATACACCAGCAATTTACAGTACGATCGCAGTTGGTGCAGTTTGGCAAAATAACCTAGATGTATTTGGAGACTATAGTAATTTACAAATACCAGGAGAAGATCGTATTGCTGTATTTAGCCAGCGTTTGAATACAGATAACTTTATTTTTGCTCCTGGAGTTCAAATTAACAGTACCAATCCAACTAATTTTGGTGGGAATACTATTTCTCAAAATGGTACAAGTCAAGCATCACCTCACGTTGCAGGTGCGGTAGCTTTATTACAAGAGATCGCTGCTAGATATGGCGTAAGACTTCGCCCAGAACAAGTAAGAGATTACCTCATTAATAACGCCGACACAATTGTAGATGGAGATGATGAAGAGGATATAGTTAACAATACTGGTTTTTCCTATCCTCGTATTAATATACATCAGTCGGCGATCGCACTCAGGGACGATCTAGAAAATAACTCTCTTCCTCCAGATCCTACTCCTGGGGATATTAATAATGCTCCTAATGACATCATTGATGGTGCGATCGATGTTACTCTAGGGAGCGATCGCGAACCACTGATTTTTCCTGGAATTCTTGGTCAGGATCGTGGGGAAATAGTAACTTTGGCTGATGTAGATCTATATCGTCTTACTACTCCTGATAACGGCATACTTCAAATCGATATTGATACACCCTATCAAACTGATTTCCCAGATTCTTATCTCAGACTTTTTGACGAAAATGGAGAGGAGTTATTTTTTACCGATACTGAACAACTTGTAGCTAGTGACGACGATCTTGCACCAGGAGAAGTCGAAGGAACACTTGAATCTACAGGAGAAATTGTCATTCTCAACGATGGAGATACAACTAATATAGTTGACGGCATTACAGACGAAGATGGTAATTATCAACCTGGCAACTATGGACACTCTACAGATAGTTACTTGAGTTTTAGAGCTGAAAGAGGAGTAACTTATTATATCGGTGTATCGGACTTTTCTAATCAGGCATACGATCCGACAATTCTTAATAACCTTTCTGCATCTGACGAAGGCGGACAATATGAACTAATCGCTACTTTCATTAACGATGATGCCGACGGTAGCATTACTCAGGTGACGGCTAATACTGCTTTACCCACAACTGGTTTAAGAGCTTCTATTGGTAACGATGGCGAGTCGGAGATAGGAGATAAGGATGTTGATTTCTATCGCCTTAATTCGCCTACGGCAGGTATTTTAGAAATTGACATCGATTCTGAAAGCGAAGCATCAATTATCGATTCCGTTGATTCAGTAGTAGTATTGTTTGATGCTAATGGTAACCAAATTGGTTTAAATGACGATACCGATACCATAGATTCTCGACTGCGCTTTCAAATTGAAGCTAATACAGATTATTATGCGGCGGTAACTGGTTTTGGTAACCAAGATTTTGCTCCTTTTGCCCTAGGAAGTGGTTCAGGGGGAGATACTGGGGAATATATTTTTAATAGCCGTTTATTATCATTAAACGCGGTAACTAACATTAGCAATAACACCATTAATAGCGATCTGGTTCGCGATATAGTTATAGGCGACACAATTTCAGGACGTATTGGCGAAGACGGTGGTTATATTATTGGTGCTACAGATGTAGATATTTATCGTTTTGTAGCTGCTAATGATGACACGATCAATATTCGCGTTGGTGCCAATCAAGAGTTTAGTGCCGATACGGTTTTACGCTTATTTGATGCTAATGGTAATGAGATTGCTTTCAATGATGATGAAAATTCTTTGACGAGAAGTAGTTTTCTAGAAGTAGAAGTTCAAGCTGGTACTGAATACTATATTGGCATTAATGGCTTTAGTCAGGAGGCGGGTAACTACGATCCTCTAACTGGATTAGGTACATCACCAGGTAGTCAAGGAGACTACACTCTTTCTATTGGCAATATTGAGCAGTTCAATCAAGAGCCAATCGAGTTACCAGATCAAACAAATAGCAATTCAAATTCTAGTTTAGCTGTATATCGCTTTTTTCGACCCGATATAGGAGTTCATTTTTATACAGCTAGCCCAACAGAAAGAGATGCAGTTTTAGATTTAGCCAATTTTAATTTTGAAGGCGCTTCTTATCAATCTGTAGATCCTTTAACTGGTTCTCCTGTAGCTACGCCAGTTTATCGTTTTCTCAATCAAGATACAGGAGTGCATCTTTATACAGCTTCTGAAATAGAAAGAGATGGGGTTTCTGAGTTATCCAACTATACCTTTGAGGGAGAAGCCTTCTATGCCTATGCAGAAGCGGTAGAAGGTTCAATTCCCATTCATCGTTTTTATAATCCCATTATTGATGCTCATTTTTATACACCTTCGGAAACAGAAAGGGAAGCTGTAGAGACTGGGTTACCCAATTATGAATATGAGAGTGTTGCTTATTATGCTGTGCCTTCAGAATAAAACTGATCTCTAGATCAATCTGTGAAGATCGAGAATAAAAATTGTTAGGGATGTTTCATTTTCCTGAGGAATTACTGCAACATGACTGGCAATTTCTAAAGTATCAGCTTGGCGATAAGAATCAGGAATGAGGCGGATTTGTCCTAGAGGAACATCACTTATACTAGGAGCTTCTGCTACCATAATCCCTAAAGGTTCTCCTGTAACATTTTTACTAATAATAAAATAGCCTGTTGCTTGTGATGCTTCAGTTTGGCTAGTTTTAAATAGTTTTTGGTGTAAATTAATAACTGCTACTTCTTGTTCCCCTAGATGGGTTAAATTGACATAGCTTAAACCACTACCATGAACTTCGTTATGCTTCACAACTTTTTGTACCTGTAAAATAGGTAAGGCCAAAGTTATTTTACCCACTTTAAAGATTAAAAGTTTAATTAGAGAATTATTGTTATCTGATATTTTTACTGAATTAGGATTAGTTGCTAAGTTATTCATTATTTATATTTTTACATTTTGTTAGTAACATCTAGTGATTCTCATATCTATGAGTTAGAGTCTATATTTTGCTATTAATCAATAGAATGGATAAAACTACTAATAAAACTCATTACTTTAGCCTGCATTTTGCATAAATTTTTCTATATCTTTTAAAAATTTATCTTCAACATAAGGTTTAGTAAAATATCCATTAGCTCCTAAACTTGTGGCTAATGAGCGATGTTTGTCGCTACTACGAGAAGCAAGCATCACGACAGGTATTTTAGTTAATTGTGATTCTTGTCGACGATTAGTTAAAAATTCAAAGCCATCCATGTTGGGCATTTCTACATCGCAAATAACTAAATTAGTTTGTAAATTATTTTTGAGTAATTCTAAACCTTCGCGTCCGTCTCTTCCCTGTAAGACACGATAACCTTTTCTTTCTAGACTGAGAGCTAAAGTACGTCTCAAAGCGGAAGAATCGTCAATAACTAAGATAGTTTTAGTTTTGATAGCTTGGGAATTATTAATAGAATTACTATTCTTCTCTAATAATTTTTTAACTTCAGCTACGAACTCTTGTTCAATATAAGGTTTAGTAAAATATCCATTAGCTCCTAGTTGAATTGCCAAATTATGATGTTTTGCTCCGCTACGAGAAGTCAACATAATTGTCGGAATTTTGGATAAACTAGAGTCTCGACGGCGCATACCCAAAAACTCAAAACCATTCATAGTAGGCATTTCAATATCGCAAATAATCAAGTCAAGATCTGGATTTTGTTTAAATCCATCTAGTGCATCTTTGCCGTCTTTTTTCTGAATGACTCGATAACCTTGTTTTTCCAAGGTTAATGCCATAGTGCGCCGTAAAGCAGTAGAATCATCAACTACCATAATAGTTTTGAGATTAGTAGTTTTGTTGCTCAGGGAAACTTCATCAATTAGTTGCTCACTGGCGATCGCTTTTTCCTCTACAGTTGATTCTAAATCCGAATCCTTGGACTCTTGTAACTCTAAGGGGAGATTGGCTGCGAAGGTAGGCAGATCGATTTCTTCACCTAAAATCGTACTGATTAAGGCTGCACCATCAAAAGCAGGAATCAGACTACCGTCACTGAGAATAGTACAACCATAAGTATAAGGTGGTGCGGCGATCGCTTTTCCATAGGGTTTAATTACTAACTCTTGCTCACTAATCAAATTAACAACTTCCAGAGCAAATAATTGTTGTCCTCGTCGCAACAACAACAATGGTGCTGACCAATCTTCGGGAGGAGCAATTGTTTTAAAAGCTTTGCTAGTAGAATCAAGCTCAGGAATTGGGCAATTGTACTCTAATATTTCTGGCAAAGGATAAACGGGAATCAGCTTTTGGTGTAAACATAAAAACTTCTGATTACCAGAAAATTTAATTTGTTCTTGGGTAGGAATAATAATTTCTTCAATACTGTCGGAAGGAATTGCAAAGGCAGTTGAACTTAAGGAACAAACTAATAATTTGGCGATAGTTAAAGTTAAAGGTAAGCGGAGAGTAAATGTAGAACCCTTACCAGGAGTAGAAATAACAGTAATTTTTCCCTTGAGAGTTTCAATTTGAGAGCGCACTATATTCATTCCTACGCCTCTACCAGATATTTCACTAACTTTACTCGCAGTAGAAAAACCAGGTTCAAAAATTAGCTCAAACAATCTTTCTTTGCTGGCTGTTGCTGCTTCTTGAGGAGAAATGAGACCTTTTTCCAGTGCCTTTTGCCTGATTTTCGCTATATCTAAGCCTTTACCATCATCTTTAACCTCAATTACGGTTTGATTACCTTGATAATAAGCATGAATTTCAATTGATCCTCTTGCAGATTTACCCTGTTTAGTACGAATCTCTGGTTCTTCAATCCCATGATCAAAACCATTACGTAATAAATGCAGCAAGGGATCGGATAATTTTTCTAGTACTGCTTTGTCTACCAATACTCCAGTACCAGTTAACTTGAGATCTACTGGTTTTTGATATTTATGAGATAAATCCCTTAAAGTACGCGGAAAACGCTGCAAAATCTGGTCTAGGGGAAGCATTCTCACCCACATTAGCTCATCACGCATTTGACTTAACATTTGGCGTTGAGTATTAATTGTGCGATCGGATTGCTTAGCGAAAATAGTTATATCATCAACACTTTCTTCTAGCTGTACTATTTCTTCTAATACTTCTTGTAATGAGGAATAGATAATACTATAGCTATCCATTTCTAGGGAATCAAATTCGGTTGATTCGTCAGTAATATTATGAGTTGAGTAGGATTCATTATGATTGGATGGAGATACTTCGGTGGTTGAACTAGATAAACTATTGGAGTCTTGTTCTAAAAGTATCTTGTCTGATATTTCTCGTAGCTTTTGAGTAACTTCTCGGAAGCGGAAAAATTTCTGTACTAGATCTGATACATTTTCCTGTAACTGTTGATTTTGTAGAGAAAGACTATTACGGTTGATTGTCAATTCCCCTATTAAGTTATTCATTCTTTCCAAGCGTTCTAAATCGACTCTGACAGACAATTTAGCAGTAGTTTTTGCTTGAGGTTTAGCCGTTTTTGGTGTTTCTGCTGGTTGAGAAGCTTGGGGTTGAGATTGTTGAGTGGGAGTTGTTTCAACAGGTAAAGATAAAGAAGAGGGCAAATTTTCCACCCTGGGAAGACTGGCAAAAAGTTCTTCAATTGATTCAACTGCTGCTTCTATATTTTCGGCTTGGCATTGTTCGCCATCTTGATCTAATGTTTGTTTATTAGAACTACTATCACTGTCAGGGCCTAAATTATCTAGAGTTTCGGCTACAGCAGGTTCATCGGGGATTGTGCCAAAAATATCTTCTAAATTGGCATCGTCAGTTGATTCTGTAGCCTCCCCAGCCACTTCGGCTACAGCAGGTTCATCGGGGATTGTGCCAAAAATATCATCGAGATTGACATCAGTTGATTCTGTAGCCTCCTCAGCCACGTCAGCCACAGCAGGTTCATCGGGAAGTGTGCCAAAGATATCATCAAGATTGGCATCATCAGTTGATTCTGTAGCCTCCTCAGCCACGTCAGCCACAGCAGGTTCATCGGGGATTGTGCCAAAGATATCTTCTGCTAGAGGCTCTACGGCTGTTTCTGAAGACCATAAATTATCTTGATCTTCCACAACAATTTCATCAAAAGCAATAGTTGTCTCTGTATTGCTAGAGAATGCTTCTTCTGTAGTTGTAGATTGAGCTAATTCTCTTAAAGCGGGAGATACTTCACCACCCTGCTCGCGATCGCCTGCTAAAACTTGCTCTGTTGCTATGGTACAATCAGCGACTGTTGCCCTAATTATCTCGACAGCGCGATCGCGATTTTGAGCCAAAGCTGTTTGAGCAGTTTGAATAATGTCGCTAAAGCCAGGTAAATTAAATAACTCAGCAAAACCAGCAAACACTTCTAGCTGTGCTTCTAATTCTGCTGCTGGATCATAATTCGCGGGATTGCTTTCTACCTTGCTCAAATGCTCTAAAGCTTGAACCACGTCCACCTCAAAAATTGAGGAGACAATATCAACTCCTAGATCTGTCGCACTAGGAATATAATTATCAGAATTTTTTAGAGCCTCTTCAAGGCGTATTTCTAAAGCAGAAAAAACTGGTTCGGCAGTCAACAGCGCCGCTTCTTCATCAAACGAACCCTGTTCGATTTGTTCGGTTAAAGGATTACGCAGACAATCGTACCCTTGTAACAATAAATTTTCTAGTTCCGCATCAAACTCAACACTGTCACTATAAAGAGCTTTCAGAAAATCCTCCAGGCGATGTGACAATAGTTCAATCGCACCCAATTCTACGCTAGCCGCACCACCTTTAATAGAGTGAGCAGCCCGCATCAACTCATGTACCTTTGGTGTACTATGGTCTTGGCGGAGGTCAAGTAAACCTGCTTCTAGAACTTCCAAGAGTTCTAAAGCTTCTTCGATAAAAAATTGATACGCTTGATCGCGAATATCGGGGTTTAGTGACATGGTTTAGGTATGGCTTGCAATTTATTTAAGAGAGATTAAACTAAGTTTTAAATTTGCTGATGCCTGACTGAAGTTTTTCGGCGATCGCTGATAGTTGTTTGATCGAAGTCGAGACTTGGGTTGCTGATTGAGAATTATTCTCAGCGATCGCCGCTACGTTAATCATGGTTTGACCAACTTGGGTTGAAGTTTCCGATTGTAGTTGGGCAGCTTGTGTAATTGAGTCAACTAATTTACTGATTTCAGTACTAACTTGGCTCACCTGAGTTAAACTTTGCCGAGTTTCTTGTACTAATTCATTGCCCAAATTGATTTGCTCTGTTCCCTTATTCATTGCTTCAAGCACTTCGGTAGTTTCTAGTTGAATTTTGCTGACTAAAGTCTCAATTTCAGCTGTGGATTCAGCTGATTGAGTTGCCAAAGATCTAACCTCGTCAGCAATCACCGCGAAACCCTTGCCTTGTTCTCCCGCCCTTGCTGCTTCAATGGAAGCTTTGAGAGCTAATAAGTGAGTTTGAGCCGCAAAACGACTAATCAGATTAACTGCTTGAGAAATTTCTTGAGAAGATTCTCCTAACTTTTGAGCTTTAATGGCAGTTTCGGTTACGGTAGTTTGAACTGCATCAATTTCGATAATAGTCTGGTTTATTGCCTTGTCTCCACTGTCAAGAGTTACATTAGCCTGTTGGACAAAATTCTCTGCTTGAACCGCATAAGTTGAAACAAGATTAATCGACTCATTCATAGCATTTACTTTTTGTAACATTCGAGAAATCTCTTCTGCTTGAGTAACGGTTTTTTGTGCTAATGCTTGAATCGCAACATCATTGTCTAAAGTATTGGTTTGAACTTCAATTGCTGCTGCTTTGGTTTGATTTACCAGTTTGTGGAGGCTTTCAATGGTTGAGTTATAGGAATCGGCAATTGTCCCGATCTCATCTTCGGTAACTTTGGCTCGAATAGTTAAATCTCCTTCAGAAACTTCGTACACCTCTTGCAATAAACTTAAAGCTCGTCTTTGAATTTCTTCTTTAGCTGCTTTTTCTTTAATTTCCGCTAATTTTTGTTGTTCCAGGAACTCTAGACGAGTAACGGCAAAGCCAATTTGGTTGGCGATCTGAATAATAAATTCTACTTCCTCATCTAGCCAAGGGCGGTGGTTAGAACATTGATGGACAATTAGTAATCCATCTAGCCGACTTTCTACTACTACTGGAGCAATTAAACTGGCTTGGACTTCTAAAGACTGTAATTTCTCTCGATGAGACGAAGTAAGATCTGCTTGATTAAGATCGTTAATTATTTGAACTTGAAGATCACCCTGTTGATGTTTAGTGAAATATTGGGCAACTAAATCAGGATTTAGAATCTCAGTATCTTGGGTGGGTATAAAACCTTCAGAGATAGATTCCGCAACAACTATACCTGCTGTATTGTTCTCGAACTGATAGTAAATAACCCTGTTTGCTCTCAAAGTTTGGTAGCTTTCTGTCACAGCAATATGCAAAATTTCTGCTTGGTCAACAGCGATCGCTAATTGCAGGGTGATATTTTTAATCGCTTCTGATTGTTGAGTTAATAAAGCTTGAGTTTCTACAAAATCAGATAATTGAATTGCCATGCGATTGATATTATCTCCCAACTGAGCAATTTCATCTGCTCCCGTGATTTGCAGACGAGTATCAAGATTTCCTCTACCAATTTCTTGTACGGCGTTAGCTGCCAATAAAATAGGGCGCAGCAGCCGATTAGCCAGAGAATAGGCGCTTGCTCCAACTCCTAAAGCAATAATTCCTGTTCCTAAGAGAAATATCTGACGTAGTTGTCTTTGTGGCGCAAATACAATTTGCTTATCTTGAGTAGTGATCGTACTCCAGCCTAAGTTGGGCAATGATTGGCGAAATTCATCTTGAAAATCACTAAATGGCACATAAGAGATTAGTAAGTTCTCGGCAATTTTAGTATCTTTTTGATTGGATTGTTTTAGTGCTGGGTAAATATCAAAGCGGGAGTTAGCTGGTTGAACTTTATTGTCTAAATTTAAAATAGTCTCAAAATCTTGTCGAGCCGAAGCAGCAAAAATTGCGCCTTGATTGTCCAACAAATAATTTTTCTCACTACCACTAGCTAAAATTACGTCTCGTAAATACTTGACGGGCATCCTGGCTCGAAGTACGCCGATAGTTTTACCTGTAACAGTATCTTTGATTGGTGAAGCTAAGTAAACAGCAGAAATTCCTGAACTTTGAGAAACTATCGGCTGAGTAAGAACAGCACCGTTAGTTTTGAGAGCCTCTTGGAAATAACTGCGAGTTTTATGATTGGGTAAAGGCTCTCCCTTAGACTGAGCAATGACGTTCCCATTAAGATCGAAAGCGGCAATACTGTCATAAATTGTATA